>JAGPUY010000242.1 GCA_018067265.1 Oceanihabitans sp.
ATTGCTGCTCCAGGGAGAAATTTAATTATCGCATTGAGTTATACTTTATAATTTTATAAGGGTTTTAATTTGGGCGTTTACTACTTCGTTGCTACTACGCAAAAGCTTCGTAGCATAAACACTACGTAGTACCAGGCTGTACATTATATCTTTTTATGTTTTGAAGATTGGTAGTATAACAAACAGAAAACAAAACGGAAACTACAGTACGTATTAATACACATATATCGAACATAAAAAGGATGCCATTTCCATCCTTAACGCAAAAAAGCCTTTCTTTTATAGAAAGGCTTTTTGTTATTTCGACTACATACCACCAAAGTGGAGAAAGCGATATGCTTTAGTTTCTTTTAATAGCCTTTTTAGTTAATACCACATCATTAGATAAAGTGACTTTAGCAAGATAAGCAGCTTGGCTTAACTTATCTAAGTTGTAGGTTTCTGTACTACTATTTCCGTTTAGGTTATAAAGTAATCTACCTAATACATCATACACTTTTACATTTTTAATTTGTAAACCATTCGATGTACTAAACTTCACGGTACCATCTTGTTGTTCTATCATGGTAAAGGCGTCGTTTAATTCGTTTTCGTTTATAGATAAAGAGGTATCGTTAAATACTATTTCAAAACGGTCATTAAATGTTCCAGCATCTAGTGTAAAACTATACGGTGCATTGGTAAGGTTATGTGTATAACCCAATGCATTATCTTTTAAATAAACCGTTTGTCCTTCTGTTTCAAATAAACCATCCACAGCAAAAATTGCGAGCGTATAATTTCCAGAAGTTGTAGCTTCTATACCTAAAGGGATTATATCTGTATCCACAAAAGGTAGTGCACGACCTTGAATTTTATAAGCATCATTATCTATTACAGAATAGAAGTTTTTTGCACTATCGATTTCAGTAACAGCATCAAACATTCTATCTATACCCATAGTAGCATCTTGTATATATCCTACTAAAATTCTTTTTGCAGGTTCGCCTTCTGGAACTAAATCTAACCAGATTCTGTTTTTTTCTGGAGTAGCAGTTCTGTAAAATGCAGAATTAATTAAATTTAAATCACGTAACGAATTATTAAAAGTAACTGTTTCTGTTGTTGCAGCACCATCTACCATGTTTACCATAAAACTTTGTGCTGCAGCAATGCTACCATTAAAAGTACCAGGGCCAGTAGATGCTCCTGCACTGTTATAGGTTAAGTAATCGCTTTCGTCATAATTAGCACCAAAGTTTTCATAATAAGGATCTGGAATTGCAGAGCTTGGTAAAGTGCCATGCGTCCAAACATTAATATAACCTTCTATATTTGTGTTTAAGGTAAGGAAACCTACTGCGTCTATAGCAGAAGGATATGGGTTTCCTACTAAGTTCCAATCGTCATCATTAGTATCAAAACCTACAGGATCATTACCTCTAGAAACAGGAACTGTTTTAATTCCATTTAACGGTACACCATTATTAAAAGTTGCGGTGTAATTAGCAGCTGTTGTTCCAAAAGAACTAGGTCCTCTAACAATATAACCAACACCTTCTTGCATAGTAGTACCAGAAGCGTCTGCCCAGTTACCTTGGCTTCCGTTTGTGTTTGTTACTGTAGTGTCCCAAGTATAAATTCTATTTGTAGGTGTTCCTGTTGAAATATTGTTAGTATTAAAGCCATCTACAGGCGAAGACCAATATACATAGTCTAGTCTTCGTAAAGAAGCGGTACGTTGCATGCTAATGTTACCCGTATTTACACCAGCATCATCTCCTTGTATTAAAGAACCACTGTTTTCTATATTAAAGGTTCCGTTATTAGTAACTCCTAAATTTACATAGGTGTAATCATTAGTAGCAATCGTTAATGTATTTCCTGGATTAATCAGAAGACTTCCATTCATATACAAGTCATTAGATGCGTTGGTATTAAAATCGTTACTAAGTATCACATTATAAAATGCTTCCGGAAAAATTGGAGGAATTGGTGTTTGCCCATTAATAATTGCTTGTGGCGTTGTTCCTAAAAATTCTACAGTACTATTTCCTTCGTCAAAAGCAGTTTCTCCTAAATTGGTAATCCAATCTCCATAAAGTTTAATATAACCATCTGCCGTTGTGCTATTGCCATCGTTCATATCTAAAAATCCTCCAGGCGTATCGATTAATAAGTCACCATGAACTTCTAGAACATTATTGATACTTCCAGAAATCTCTAAAGTATTACCAGCAATGGTTAGGTTGTTAGCATAGGCTATTTCATTTACTTCATCAGCATAAGCAGCGGTGTAATCTATAACCGCATTATTTGAAGCACTAGCGTCTACTACTACATCTGTTGTAGATGTAGGTACAGTAAGAGCTTCCCAGTTAGCACAGTTAAACCAGTTAGTATCTACATCACCAACCCATTGTCCTGCCGGATTACTTGGACTAATAGTAAATGTTCTTCCTCCATCAGTTGCAGTTGTAGTGGTTGGATCAAAACTATACGAACCTAACGACCAGTTGCCTAGGTAGTCGGAAACGTTGTTTACTATTGTTCTAATGGTAGCTAAACCATGTTCTTTATCGTTTTCATAATAGCCTCTAATATCATACTCACTTTCTACGTTAAAACAACGTAATTCTGCTGGTAATCTAGATACACGGTTAGCATCTGTAGAGCCACCAGGACAAGCACTAGAAAGTGCAACCCATGGTGTGTCTATAGTAATACCATGTAATAAGGTACCATTAAATATATAGTTTGCTTCATTAGCGTCTATGGCGCCATCAGACACAAAATCCCCTTGCATTAAGTATAATTGGTCTGCGCCAGAAGTAGAAATATTTGGTATTAAACTCGTGTTTACTATATTAAAGGTGAAATCACTAGTTCTAGTAGTTGTGGTTGTACCTTCTGTTACTGTAACAAAAACAATAAAAGCATTAGATGCTGTTACATTAAAACGCAGTACAGAGCCAGCTGGAATTACAGAACTACCTGTATACATTATTTTGGTTTCAAAAGGAGCTTGGCTTGCAGTATTACTTCCGCCTCCCCATTTATTTGTTCTTACATTGGCAGGAGCTCCTGCTTCAAAACGGGAGTTTACTAAGGAGAACTCTGTTCCTGTAGTAATATCTACAAGTGAAGCAATTAAAAATTCATCTTCTGAGCCACTTCCATTAATTTGACCATCATAACCTACAAAAATAAGTTCTCCCGGATTAAATATAGTAGAGGTTGTTACGGTTAAGGTTGCTGTGTTGGAAGTTGTGCTTCCGCAGGCATTGGTAAGTATTACTTGATATAGATTACCACTATCTGTTAATTGTGTATTGGTTACAGCCAGCGAGTTACTATCTGTACCAATATTTGTCCAGGTAGTACCACCATTAGTAGATACTTTCCATTGGTAACTTGAAGTATCTGTACTGGAAACAATAAAAGAAGCAGTACCACCAATACCCGCTGATGCGTTGCTTGGTTGTGAATCTATAGTTGGAGCAGCGTTTGTTACCGAAACAGCATATGGACCAACTTCTCCGTCAGACCAACAACCTTCTAACGTGTTATATGCTCTTACGAAATAGTTACCAGAAGTAGTTACTGTTAAACTGCTAGAAGCAGCATTGGTTACATCTTCTCCTAAAGAAGCATCTTGCCAATAATACACAACATCACTTGGTGCTGTACCAGAAAAACTTAAAGAAGTACTAGCAGCACAAACAGGAGTTGCACCAGAAATGGTACCTGTTGGGTCTGCAGGTGTAGTACAAGCTGTACCACAAAAAACTTCTACGTCATCTAAGTATACGGTTGCTGCAGTTCTATAAAACTGAATTAAAGTGTTTGTTGATGTGTTTATTGTTGCTGTAAATTGATTGTACGATGTGCTTAATGTATAAGGAGATTCTGGAGCAGCTGTCCAGGAAGTACCACCATCTGTAGAGTAATTTACTTGAACTCTGGCAGAAGTAGTACTACCTCTTGACCAAAAGTTTACGGTTTGAACACTAGCTAGTGTTGGCGATGTAATTTGTGCTCCAGTAGCAGAGCGTATTTGGCAACCATAAGCGCCAGTATGTGCAGTATTTCCTCTAATTATGTTTTCCCCTGTCCAAGTTCCAGAACCTAAAGTCCATGAACCTGTTTCATAACTTGTAGGAAGTCCACTTTCAAAATCTTCTGTTAAACAAGGTCCACTAATAGTTGTCGCATCTCCAGTTAAAGGTGCTGTTGTATTATAGATTGGTCCACCACCACAGCTAGAATCGTTTAAAGCAAAAACAAAAAAGTAATATGGTGTAGTTTGTGATAAACCAGTTGCTGTAAATGTAGTTGCAGTACTGGTTTGTACCACAGTACCACTACCAATAGTATCTCCAGTTGTATAAGATGTGATATCTACAGGGTTTGCTCCTAATGTCGCTGAGGCACTTACTACCACAAGATAATCATCTGCTGTTGTAGCAGTAAAAGAACCATCTATAGAAGATCCTGTTATGTTATTTAAAGTTAATCCGCTAGGTTGCCCAGTTGGTGCAACACAAGGTGTTAGAGGAGCAGGAGACCAAACACAAATACCAAAATCTCCATTATTGTCACCGTTATATTCCCAGAAAAGTAAGTAAAGTGTCTCACTTGGTGTTAAGCCTGTTAAATTTAATTCTGGCATGGAGCCATTTGTGTCATCATCGCAGGCAATTTGAGTTAATGTGCCACATGCCCCACTATAAATAGCCATTACACCATCTGTTAGTGCTCCAGCTGTTGTTTCTATATTCAATTCTCCTGAAGCAGGTACAGTAATCTCAAACCAAATATCAGCAGAACCAGCATATCCTCCGCAGCTTGTAGATTCTCCACTATTTGTAGCGTTTATCGTAGTATACGAAGCAGTAGTACAAGAAGCACCAATAGTTACCGGTAGTACCGTCGCGTTTAAACATGTATCATTAGTTGGTGGCGCAGGAGTAACCTCTCCACTTACCGTAATGGTCGGTGTAGTGCCTAATCCAGAAGTTGTATTTGCAATAGTAATGGTATTACTATATGTGTTAATAGCTAAACCAGCTGCTAAACGAGTATATACGGTTATTGTACTATTAGCATCAGCAAGAGGTATATTCACAGAAGCACCATAACCACCAACAGCAGTTAACGAAACTTCAAAATCTGTAGAAGTAGATGTAATAGTTGTTCCTGCAGTTAGTAATGTACCAGTAACATCAAAGCTTTGTGATGCAGATGGTCCTGAACCAAAAGCATAATCTAAACTAGTAATTGTGGTTGGTGTTGCGGTGATGTTTGGACCTGTTGGAGCCGCTAATTTATATATTTGTAATTCCTGTTGCCCAGCATTACCATATGCCGCAAATCTTGGAGCTCCAGCATTATAAGAAAGTTGCCTAGATGTGGTGTTCACATTTAAAACGGTGAATTTACCTCCAGCATAAGTAAAAGTCCATCTGTTACTATCAGCAGGAGTATTTTCAATCGAGGCAGCGTTCCCAGAGTAATATCCAACATATTTAGTTATTACTTCATTATATATCGTTTTTCCACTTCCATTAGTTTCAATTAGCCATACATTGTTTGTTGTAGGATTTGCTATTACATCAGACGCAGGTGTTACATTGGCATTAACAAAGTAACCTGTGTCATCAGCTCCGCTTCTGCCATTGGTCATTAAATTATCATCATTTTCGTTCGTTATTACATAATAACCATCTGTTAGCTCGGCTGCAGAAGTGATTTTAGTGAAGTTTCCTGTGCCAGAATATTGTGCATAGCCAAACACAATGCTGCATAAAAATGCTGTTAATAAAAGTAAATAATTCTTTTTCATAGGGATAATTAGTTAGTTTTAACCTTTATTTAATTTAGTAAGCACGTAAATATACCGCAAACGGAGCACAAACAAAGCTGTTAAAGTTATGGTTTTGTTAATAAACTATTAGCATTATTTTCTATGAATCTACAAAGAACCTATTCTCTCGATGAAGCGCGAAAAAAACTAGAGTTTTACTGTGCATATCAAGAACGTAGTCATAAAGAAGTGGTTACCAAGTTAAAAGACATGCGTATGATTCCCGATGCCATAGATGTTATTGTGGTGCATTTAATACAAAACAACTTTTTAAACGAAGAACGTTTTGCTAAAGCTTTTGTTCGTGGAAAATTTAGAATTAAAAAATGGGGAAAAAACAGATTAAAGCTAGAGCTTAAAAGGAAGGATATTACTAAAACGATTATAGATATTGCCCTTAAAGAAATTGATGCTGACGATTATTTAGAAACCTTTTATGCATTGGCTGAAAAAAAAGCAGAAAGCATTCAAGAACCCAATAGTTACAAGAAAAAAAAGAAACTAGCAGATTACCTACTCTATCGAGGTTGGGAAAGTCCGCTAGTCTATGATGTAGTACACACGTTGATAGAATAAAAAGAGATTCTTCGACTGCGCTCAGAAGGACAAAAAACAAGATTCTTCGACGCTACCTTCGCAAAAGCTTCGGAAGATAAATGCGCTCAGAAGGACAAATAATTAGTGAGATTCTTTTTAACTATAAATTAAATACAACTCCTGCATTTACAGAAAACTGATTATGTAGTTTTTCTGAAGGATCTAATTTTCCAGTATCGTATTTAGCAAGCGGTACATTTAATTCGGTGAAAACACCAAAACCGTCTGTAAAGAAATAACGCGCACCAAGATGGGTACCAAAATTCTTTAATCCAAGGTTTAAACCAGGATATAAATCGAAGGCATCGTCAATGTTTAATACGTTTCCAATATTGGCATTAATTCTTGCTTTGATATCAAATCTTTCATCGAATGCTTTACCTACGTAGTTTGTATTAATACCTAAAGAATAGCTAGAAGAAACGCCAACCGAAATGTTTTCGCCTAAACCGTAATCAAAACTAGCAAAAATACCAGTTGCGTTGTCTTGAAAATTAGCGCCAACTTGTACTTTTTTATCTCCATTTCCTGAAAAGGATTGTGCGTGTAAAAAGCTAACGCTTAATAAAGTGATACCTATTATTATATTTTTCATTTGTAAATTTTAAAATTAAAACGTTTGCAAAATTAGCTGTTTTTTTTGTTAGTTCTACGTATTGCTTGTTTGTTTTTATAATCTATCCAGTTTTGCCCTTTTATTTTTCGCATTAAATTATCAAAATATCTCATGATCGCGATGTTATACACTGCTTTGGCTAGGTTTTTTGGGTTTTTAGAAATAGATCTTAAACTCATAGAAAAGCCTGGTGTTTTATACTTCATATAATGCCAATAGCCTTCTGGCATATATAATACTTCCCCATGATTTAACTCGGTAGTATAGCCTTTTGCATGTTGTAAAGCTGGCCATTTATTAAAGTCCGGATTAGAAAAATCAATATCTTCTCTAACAATTAAGGAATGCGGAATTTTATATAAGTACTTATTCTGGTCTTGGTTAAATAAGATACATTGTTTGGTACCTTCAAAATGAAAGTGAAAAATATTTGCAAAATCGATATCATAATGCATAAACGTATGCGAATCTCTTCCGCCAAAGAAAAGCATTGGTAAGCCTTTCATGAATTTTAAACCAAAATCTGGAAAGCTAAAATCCTTTTGAAGCTGAGGTACTTCCTTTAAAATATTCCAAAGAAAAACTCTATATTTTGTAGGTTCGCTTTGCAGCAAATCTACATAGTCACGCATTTTCATGGTGGCGTGTGCTTGGTTAAAACCGTCTTTGTAGTGCACCGGCCTATCATCATAAAGCGGCACCGTTTTATCACCAGCAACCTGTTTCATATAATCTAAATTCCATTTCGTAAAAGCAGGCCAATCTTCGATACAACGTTCTATAACCACAGGTTTTTGTGGTTTAAAGTAGTTGTCTAAAAATTCCTGTTTGGTAATGTTTTTTACTCTAGGAATGTCTTGAAGGTTGAGTTTCAATATAACGGATTTAAAAGGCTAAAGTACTAAAATGAAAGTAATCTGAAATCATTTTTCGTGAAATGAAGCTCCTAAATTCCTCTTTATTCAAAGAAGCACCTTGCAAATAATGAAATGTACATGGAAGCTCTAAAAGAATAAACGAAATACCTTTAATATATTGTGTTTTTGAGTTGCATAAATTCTCCTCCTTTTTTTAAGGAGGAGTAGCTTTGGTTTCCCAATAGAAACCGATAACGAGGTGGTCTATTTAAAAGTATATTTTACTCCGAATAATAAATTCCCTTTTGGCATTGGCACCAAGTTCGTTTCGGTGTATGTGGTATTAAAAAGGTTATTTGCAATTATAGAAATTTCTAATGCTTTTAGATTATAATTCACACTTGCATCTACAACGGCATAGCTTTCTCCCGAAGTTCTTTCGGCATATTTATAGATGATATTATGCGATAAGTTTTTTATAAACTGCGTTTGTAGACTTGCGGTTGCATGGTGTTTTAACGAGTTGATAGAATATCTAGAAAAATTACTAGAAACCGCTTTTAAATCGTCTTCTAAAAAAGTATAACCGGTTCTAATGTTTTGTTTGAAAGCGCCAAGTTTAAAACCATAAGCTGCGTTAAACTCGATTCCTTTCGTGTTTAAATCTCTAATACTGGTTGCTTGCCACAAATCGGCTTCGTTCTCTTTTACAAAATCGATTAGTTTTTTAGAATCTCTATTAAAAGCAGCAAAAGATAGGCTGAAGTTTCCGGTGTGGAATTTAATTCCCAACTCTTCCGCTATTGCTTCCTCCGGATCTAAATTCTCGTTTCCTAATTCGCTCGGACTGTTATAATATAAATCGGTGTAAGTAGGAATTCTGTAGGTATAACCAATGTTTCCGTAGATTTTTAATTCGTCATTTAATGTATAACCAACATCTAAACCAG
>JAGPUY010000249.1 GCA_018067265.1 Oceanihabitans sp.
GGTGTTATTGTGGATATGTCTGTATATAGTTCTGCAAAAGGAGTAAATAGAACAGTGCTTGAAGAAAATGGTGTTCAATTAGAAGCGCATATTTATGAAAAGCATCAAATAGATAGTGCGCAGTTTGCTGCTAGTAATTACTACTACACCTATCATCCAGAAACATACGAAGACATCTACAAGCGGGTTAGAGACAGCTTAACCAAATTAAAAGTAGTGTACACCGCGTTAGATAAAAAAGAAACCAAGGAAAAGAGAAGAATAGACTCTATAAAACGCGCAGAAACAAAATTAAGCCCTGAGGAAGTCGCAAAGAAAGAGACGTCCATGAATGATGCACTGGCTAAAAAGAATAGAAAAACATCAATAAAGTCGGAGTAGATTAAACTTCTTTTAAAAATAGTTCTGCAACTTGTTCTATACTTTTTTCTATCGGTATAAATTTAAAATCTAAAGCATTTATAATTTTCTGATTGTCATAATTGGTAATCGTTAAAGCAGTTATAGCATTTTGTTTTGTTAAGCTTCTAGGCTTTCCAGTTAAAAAACTTTTTAGCCAATCTGCTCGCCAAGCCACTTCTAGCATTAGGGAAGTAGCTTGTTTTTTAGGCGCTTTCACTTTTAGTTGGTTAGCGGCCATTTCTGTGACCTGTTGAAAGCTTAAATTTTTAGCTACTAGAACAAAACGTTGGTTTATAATATTGCTTTGCATGAGCTGCGTCATAACGGTTACAACATCTTTAACGTCTACATATCCAGTAGTTCCAGTAACGTAATACCGAAGTTTGTTGTGTACCTTTTTAAAGAGTAATCCGCTACCAGAGTTCCATAAACCAGCACCTATAATAATACCAGGATTTACTATTACCGCATCTAATCCTTCTTGGGTACCACGCCAGACTTCCATTTCTGCGCCATATTTAGTAATGCTATACACATTATTCTCTCCTTCCGGATTCCAAAACGTTTCTTCGTCAATGAAACTATTATCTTCATTATTTCCTAAAGTAGCAATAGAACTTACGTAGCACAGCTTTTCAATAGTATTAGAAATACATAAATTAACAATATTTGCAGTGCCTTCAATATTTGTTTTTCTAAGCTTATGATACTCTTTGGGGTCAAAAGAAATAAGCGCAGCACAATGATATACCTTTGTGATGTCTTGAAAAACATTGGTTAAAAGCGGAACGTCTAAAATATCGGCTTCCATCCATTCTATCTTATTAAAAAGCGTGGAAACATCTTCCGTAAAATAAGAAAACACTTTTTTTACCATCTGTAGTTTTTCTTCATTTCTATAGATAGCGCGAACCTTTTGGTTGTTTTTCACCAATTCATAAAGCAAATGTGCCCCTACTAAACCTGTTCCTCCTGTAACTAAAATCATAAAGCTAAAATACTAATTTTGTAATTAGCTTTCCTCTTTTCAAGGATAAACATATCTTTGCTAGACTTTAGAATAATATACAAGAAATGAACTATAATATAGTAGAAGAATTAACGTGGAGAGGAATGGTACATGATATCATGCCTGGAACAGAAGAGCAATTAAATAAAGAGATGACAACGGCTTATATTGGTTTTGACCCAACGTCAGATTCGTTGCATATTGGTAGTTTGGTTCCTATTATTTTATTAATGCATTTAGAAAAAGCAGGACATAAACCAATTGCATTGGTTGGTGGCGCAACAGGAATGATTGGTGATCCTTCTGGTAAAAGCGATGAGCGTAATTTACTAGATGAAGCGACCTTAAACGATAATGTTGCTGGGATTAAAAATGTATTATCTCGATTTCTTAACTTTTCTTCGGAAGAAAAAAACGCTCCAATTTTAGTAAATAACTACGATTGGATGAAAACCTTTAGCTTTATTGACTTTGCACGTGATGTTGGTAAACGAATCACAGTGAATTACATGATGGCAAAAGATTCGGTAAAGAAACGTTTGTCTGGAGAAGAAGGAAACGTTGGCATGTCTTTCACAGAGTTTACCTACCAATTAATTCAAGGGTATGATTTTTACCACTTATACAAACAACACAATTGTTTGTTGCAAATGGGAGGAAGTGACCAATGGGGAAACATTACTACAGGAACAGAGTTAGTAAGACGTATGAATGTTGGCCAAGAAGCGAAAGCTTATGCCATGACATGTCCTTTAATAACCAAAGCAGATGGTTCTAAATTTGGTAAAAGTGAAGGAGGAAACATTTGGTTAGATACCGATAAAACGTCGGTATATAAGTTTTACCAGTTTTGGTTAAACACTAGCGATGAAGATGCCGAAAAGTATATTAAAATATTTACCTTTTTAGATAAAGATACTATTGATGCTTTAATTGTGGAACATAAAGAAATGCCTCACGTGCGTTTATTGCAAAAACGATTAGCAGAAGAAGTAACTACATTAGTACATTCTAAATCGGATTTTGAAAATGCGGAAAAAGCATCTAATATCTTATTTAGTAAGTCTTTTAAAGAAGATATAAATACCTTGGATGAAAACACTTTTTTAGATGTGTTTGAAGGAGTGCCTCAAGCTGAAGTTTCTAAACAAGAAATCGAAGAAGGTTTAGATATGATTGCTGCACTAGCTGCACAAACTAAATTTTTAGCATCGAATGGAGAAGCACGAAGAGCTTTAAAAGAAAACTCGGTTGCAGTGAACAAAGAAAAGGTTAATGAAGATTATAAGATTACTAGTGACGACTTAATTAATGGTACGTATGTAGTTATTAATAAAGGAAAACGTAATACCTATATTATAAAAGCGGTTTAAGTTTTTATAACTATTATTTTAAATGCGTCTTCTTTTTTACTAAAAGAAGACGCATTTTTCTTTTAGATTAAAACTCGAAAGTTTAGAAAAAAAAGAAGCCTGACTATTTTCATAATCAGGCTTTAAAAACTAACCAATTTACTAAAAAACTAATTTTTCTTTTTCTTAGCAATTATATAGTCGGTAT
>JAGPUY010000284.1 GCA_018067265.1 Oceanihabitans sp.
ATTGCGTGATAGTCTTTTACTTCTATTTCATGCCTGTCTTTTGTGTCTTCATCCTCTGCATCTTCTGCATTAACAGCTTCAATTTCATTTAGAACTTCATCCTGGTTTTCTAGGTTGTCCTGATTTTCTATTTGTTCAGTTACTTGGTTTTCTTCTGTTGTAGTAGAATTTTCTGTAGACTGATTTTCTAATTTTCCGTCTGCTTGCAGCAGGTTATCTTTCTCTGACATTATAAAAATGATTGGTTCGTAAAAGTACTATAGGGTTAAAGATACTAAACAAGGTTTGTAATTTCAAAAAAGAAACTAGTATTTACAAAATGAATTTTATGGTTTGCTAGTATTTATTACTTGTTCCAGATTTTCCAAGATTTTTCTGCTTGTAATTGTAGCATGTTGTAACCATTAATTATGGTTGCATTTTTTTGCTTTCCATAATGTAAAAAAGTGGATTCCTCCGGGTTGTAAATAAGGTCAAAAAGCAGATGCTCTTCTGTAATTGCTGCATATGGAATATTAGGACAAGCTTTTATGTCTGGAAATGTGCCTAATGGTGTACAGTTTATAATGATGGTGTTGGTTTTTATGATTTCTTCTGTTAGCTGTTCG
Organism: Oceanihabitans sp.; assembly: GCA_018067265.1. Lineage (GTDB taxonomy): Bacteria > Bacteroidota > Bacteroidia > Flavobacteriales > Flavobacteriaceae > Oceanihabitans. The sequence goes on from JAGPUY010000284.1 coordinate 609, forward strand.
TAAGAAATTTGATTTTCTTTTGTAGCGCTTCTAGAAACATAGGTATATGTAATGTTAAGCTTCTTTAGTGCATAGGCAATGGCCTTGCTTGCGCCTCCTGTTCCTAAAACTAAGGCAGAGGTATGCTGTGCTTTTAAATGAGGTAGTATCGCATTTTTAAATCCGTAATAATCGGTATTGTACCCTTTTAGTTTTCCTTTTTTGGTAAACTTTATAGTATTTATTGCACCTATTTTTCTTGCGTTTTTATCTAGCTTGTCTACATACGGAATAATTACTTCTTTGTAAGGTATTGTAATATTAAGGCCTTTAATGTGGATGTCTTCTAAAAGGGTAGGGAAATCGCTGATACTTTCTAAGTCAAAATTTTGATAGGTAGCATCTGTAATTTTTTCCGCTTTAAACTTTGCCGCAAAATAAGATTGCGAGAATGAGTAATCTATGTTTTTTCCTATTAATCCGAATTTACGCATTTGTTTTTTTTGTTTTTCGCCCATAAAATTCTAAAGCTAAAACGACAGCAATACCAAAAATTGTATATAGAATAGCAAGGTACGTTTCCGTGTTGAGTTCTGGTATAAAGCGTTTGTAGTTTTCTATAATTTTTCTTCCAGCAGAGTCGATTAAAAATCCGCTATCTTCATTCAGTTTATAAACCGTTTTTTTAAACGGCCAAACCACTCCTAAAGATCCAACTATAAAACCAATTATAGATGCGGTTGTAATACTTTTATAATGTTTTAAAATATAGCTTAGTACGTGAGAAAAGGTTACCAATCCAGCAAAAGAGCCAAGTGTGAATACTATAAGTACCTTTATCATTCTTAAACGTTCTGCGTTTTTAATAAACGAAAAATCGCCTTTAATCATATCTGCAAAACTATCATACAATGCATTTACCGAATCTACTAAAAGGAGTACATAATTACCGAGTAGAATTAAAATAAAGGAACCTGAAAAACCAGGAAGTGTCATACCCGAAACACTAATAATACCGCAAAAGAATACAAACCAAAGGTTGTCATTTTCTTTGGCAGGATCTAAAAAACTAATACTTATACCAATCGCAATACCGATAAAAAGGGCAAGGTAGGTTTTGTAATTCCAATCTTTAAAATCTTTACTAATGTAATATATGGAACCTATGATCATTCCGAAGAAAACACTCCAAACATAAAGCTCAAAGTGTAATATTAAATAATCTAATATTTTGGAAACGCTAAAATAACTTATAATCATTCCGAAGAATAGCAAGCTTAAAAAACGCCCATTAATGTATGTAAAGAAACTTTTAAATCTCCCGTTGATTAAAAGCTTAAAAGCTTTGCCATTTATTTTTTGAAGGGAATAGATGAACTCTTCATAAAAACCAGCCACAAATGCAACCACACCACCAGAAACACCAGGAACTTTGTTAGCAGCACCCATTCCCAATCCTTTTAAGATTAGGAAAATTTTGTCTGTAAATGTTCTGGTTCGTTCCATTTATTTTACTTTATTTCCTATTTTTTCTAGAATAAAAATGGTTAAAAACCCTATGATCATTAATGCTATTGCGGTGAATACCTGTGCATCTATTTGATTTAATTCGGAATAATTGGAAGGTGAAATACTTTTTTCTATAATGGTTTTATAACTTTCAAAATCCTGAATTGTTTTTTGGTAAACGGAAAGGGTACCTAAATCACTAACACTAGAAAAAGGAATAACTTCTCTTGTGGTATCCGGCATTACAGAAAGCGTTTCTTTCCATGGCCAAATCTTATTTAGGGATCCAAAAATAAAACCGGTAAGCACTGCTAATGTGATATTGTGATAATTTTTAAATAACCATTTTAAAACGCGCGAAAAGCTTAATAAACCAACAATTGCGCCTAAAGCGAAGATGGCTATTTTTTTAAAATCTAAACTGTCAATTGCGACGCTTAATGTTTTGTACGCACCAAGAATTACTAAGATAAAAGAGCCTGAAATACCTGGTAAAATCATTGCGCAAATAGCGATGGCACCAGCAAAAAATAAGAAAAACGGATTGTTATTACTTGCCATAGAAGGCAATGAAGTAATATAATATGCTAAAGCAGCACCTACAAGTACAGCGATGATTGTTGCTATATTCCACTTGGTGATTTGCTTTCCAATAAAAAGAATACTTGCTATGATTAGTCCAAAAAAGAAGGACCAAATTAAAACAGGATGTTGCTCGATAAGGTATTTGGCAAGCTTCATGAAAGAAGCAAAACTAATCACCATTCCAATTAAAAGTGCTAATAAGAAATTACCATTTACCTTCGTCCAAAAGGCTTTAACTCCTTCGGTTTTTAATGTTTTTAAAGTGGTTAGATTTACATTACTAATCGTATTAATAAGTTCTTCGTAAATACCAGAAATAAAAGCGATTGTTCCTCCAGAAACTCCAGGAACAGCATCTGCTGCACCCATTGCCATTCCTTTAAAAGATATGATTAAGTAATCTATAAAACGTCTTTGCATACTTTGGTTAAATTGGTAGAAATCAAAGGTAATATTTTTAGCAAGACATTTTGCGTTATTTTAGCTTTAGTAACTTTTTAACCATGGGTTTATCGAAAACATTTGGAAAAAGTTCTTCAATAATAAATGCATATTCGGGATTTGTACGAACCGCATTTTTTAAGTGAAAGCTTCCTTTTTCGGTTTCATGTTGCAAAAAGTATAAACCACCAAGTCTGTATTCTAATTCTGCATTTTCTGGATGAAATTCTGCAGCTTGTAAAAAGTTGTATATAGCAGCTTCAGATTC
>JAGPUY010000289.1 GCA_018067265.1 Oceanihabitans sp.
TTACCATTCCGAACAGAGAAGTTAAGCCCATTTGCGCCGATGGTACTACATTGTGGAAGAGTAGGTCGTCGCCTTTTTTAAAGAATCCTCAGCATTTATTTGTTGAGGATTTTTTTTGCATTAAACTGAACCGAAAATGTATAGCTTATATACAATACTATAGCCTCGGTGATTGGTGCGAGAGCGATAACAACGGCATCCTTTTTTTTGTTGCACCTAAGCAAAAAAATAGACCCGCCTGCCGGCAGGCAGGTATAGTGAATAGCGTGGTTTTTATTTTTCTTAAAAACTTGCCATAAAAACGATTCAGGCTAATTCCTGATTTAATGTGTAAGGATTCATTGGTAGTAAGACTAATGGAAAATAATTTTTATATTAAATAATTTTAGTTAATTTAGTCTACATGAACATAGTCATTCCATCTACTGTAGTTACCCTTAATAAATCTAGATTTCTATTGTCTGAACTTTCCAATGAGCAGTTAAGCGATGTTTCTATACCTCCTTATTTTTCAAGTGTAGGTTCGCATATAAGACATATTTTAGATTTTTACGATTGTATTTTTGATGTAGCCAGTAATGAAGTAGACTTAACGGCAAGAAAAAGAAATTTAGATGTAGAAAATTGTTGTGATACTGCAGCCTGTTACTTAGATAGTATTATAAATAAATTACAAGGTTTAGAAGGGAAAGATCTGAGACAAGAGATTGTAGTTATAGATGATTTAGGTTTGGGGAAAACCAAAATAGATTACACCTTTTCTGCTTTGCTAGCCCAAGCTAATAGTCATACGATTCATCATTATGCTATTATAAGTTATATTTTGGATAGGCTGGGCGTTGCCATTGAAGACACTACATTTGGTTATAATCCTACAACACCAAAACAAGTTATAGTAGAGTAATTGTTATTTTTTAAACATACTATCCATTATGGTATTGATGCCTTTAAATCCAAAAAAGATGGCACAGATACAACTTGTTATTCCAAGAATAAGTAAAGGATAATACAAAACCTTTTCTTGATTACTAAATGCAATGTATATCAAAATGGGACCTAGAAACATTAGTGCTAGAGTCATTAGCATTATTTTTAATCCTTTTGCCAATAGATCTTTGTTGGTATTATTCGTTTCCATCTTTATAGTTTTTAATTGCTGCTCTTACGCTTTTGTGTTCTTTTAATAATTGTTCTGCTACTTTTTCGCTAACTTCTATTTCTTGCATAATCATTCTAATTCCTCGATCTACAAGTTTGTTGTTGCTTAGTTGCATATCTACCATTTTATTTCCTTTAATATGACCTAGTTGAATCATAGTAGTAGTGGTTAGCATATTTAAAACTAATTTTTGTGCAGTTCCTGCTTTCATTCTAGAACTTCCAGTTACAAACTCTGGTCCAACAACGACTTCAATTGGGAATTGTGCGGTTTGTGCTAATGGACTGTTTCTATTACAAGTAATGCAACCTGTAATTATATTGATTTGATTACATACTTGCAATGCAGCAATAACATAAGGAGTCGTCCCAGAAGCAGCAATACCAACGACAACATCTTTATCATTTATGTTGTATGCTTGTAAATCTTTCCAACCGAGGTTTGTGGAATCTTCGGCAAATTCTACTGCATTTCTAATAGCAATATCTCCACCTGCAATAATACCAATCACTAAATCGGGAGATACACCAAAAGTAGGCGGACATTCGCTAGCATCTAAAATACCTAAACGACCACTTGTTCCTGCGCCTAAATAAAATAGTCTTCCGCCAGAGTTAAGTTTTAATACTATTTGTTCCACCAATTTTTCTATTTGTGGTAAGGCTTTGTCTACAGCTTGTGGTACGGTTTTATCTTCTGTATTTATATTTTTAAGTATTTCTGAAATAGTCATCTTTTCTAGATGCTTATAGTTGGAATCTTGCTCTGTTGTTTTAATAAAAGTCATGTTGTAAAAATACGGATTTTGTTTTGCGTTAGTGATGGAAACGGCATCCTTTTGCTTTTGCAAAAGATATAGTGTACAGCACGACCCTACAAAACCATAAAGTTTTGTAGGGTAACGCCCAAATAATATTACTCGACGGTATAATTAAATTCGGAAACTTCGGACAATCTAAAATAGCCAAAAGGAAAATTTTCTGGATTGGTTTGATTGATGCAATTACCGCGAACGGTTGCTGGCTGGGTTTCAAATGGACCGCCACCATCGTCGCTAGTTTGTTGTAAAAGGATAAACATGAACTCATAGAAACGTTCGGAAACACCATAATTTCTGATGATAACACTTTCCCCTGGATCTAGATCTTCTTCGATATAATAGCCGAAAATTTCATTACCATTTACAAATTCATCTTTAAAGGTATCTAAAGAGGTAGGCATATTTATACTAGGAATAAATTCGAAAAAATAATAATTTTCTTCGGCTGCAGGATCTGTAAAATATGCTTTTATTTCGGTCTCTTCTCCTGAAAAACCTCCTTCTAGATCTTGTTCTACATATTCAATTTCTGCTACGGACTTTAACGTTTCGGTTGCTGTGAAAAGTTCACCGTTATAGGTAATACTTAAGTTATAAGTCCCATTAATTTCTGGAACGAATGTAGTGTTATAATAGATTCCTGTTTGGT
>JAGPUY010000291.1 GCA_018067265.1 Oceanihabitans sp.
CCGTAAGAGGAAATAGGATCAAATGTATATGCAGCATCTCCTACTGCTATCCAACAATCGCCATAAGCTTTGTCTAGTTTACTCGTTCCTGCAGGCCTTATTTTTAGGTTTTCGATATCCAGCAAGGCAAATGCTAACAACTTGGAAATATGTATCGTATTTGCGAGTTCCCTTTCTATAAAAGCAGCAGCGTTTTTCTTTTCTGGTACGAAGTCACGATCGGTAAAAAATAGGAGTGTAATTTCGTTGTCCTTTTGTGGCGCAACGTACCACCAACCATTTGCTGTTGCTTCTACTAGAATTTGATTTGGCATTGGCGTTCCCAAAGTTGCTTTACAAACCATGGCAAACTGCTTATCTAATTGCTGTTTTTTTAATCCTAATTGGCTACAAACGCTTGCTTTTCTTCCGGTGGCATCCACAACGTATTTTGCAAAAAGGATTTGTGTTTCGTTTTCTTTTTGAATACTTATTTCTACGCCTGTTTTGGTTTGTACGACTTTCCGAAACTTATAACCAGTCCTAAAGCTGCTTCCTTGATTTTGGACGTGCATTCTAAGTTGTTCTTCAAAGCGCAATCGATCTAATAAATAGCCATGCCCGTAAATCCCGGTGATAAATTCCTTTAGTTCTAATGCGTCATTTCCCCAGCAACTTTTATTACCATAATAGGCATGATGCTCCTTGGCTTCTACCAAATGAGAAATCCCTAATTTTTGTAGAAGTGGTTTTGCGTTTGGCGGAATGGCTTCTCCTAGCTTTCGTGTTGGCGTTAAACTAGCTTCGACAATAACATGCGAAATGCCTCTTGCACCAAGTGTTAATGCGGTTGCAATTCCGGCAGGTCCACCACCAACAATAATAACATCGCATGTGTTTTTAACGTTCGTCACGATCTAAAGTTCTTCTTTTTCTATTGGTTTTAGGTGCGTCTTTACGAAGCTCTGCTACTTTTTTCTGTGCGTGTTCTAAATTGTTCACCATTAGCGTCACACCGACATCTGCTTTTAAATGTGCATCTACAACACTGTCTTTATCGCCTTCGGCATAAATAACTTGTGCAAAGGTTTGATCTGGATCTTCGGCTCTAAAATTACGTCCCATTTCTACCCAAGAAACTTCAGGAAGAAAACCTTCGCTGTTATTTGGGATTGGTTTTTCTTGTTTGGTAATGATTCCTAGTTCATGCCATTCGTCTACCATATTGGTCAGTCGTTTTAAATGATCGGCTTCAATATCACGTAGCCAATCTTGGCGGTAATCTAAATGTTTTAAACGTTGTGCAACGCCGACATTTCCTGCTTGCATACGCAAATAGCCATCTTCAGCTAAAACCTGATTAGGCACGCGTGCCGCCCAAAAAGAAGGCAATGGTAAATAGGTAGAAACAGTATATCCCGAAAGACAACTTGCTTCATCGGTTTGCCATGGTACGCCCATCCATCGAGTTAATGATCCTGGACCATTTACAGAAAAAGGACCGTTTGCTGACGTTGCAACTTCTGGAGTTAATGTTGGTCCGAAATCTAATGGAATAGCTTCTCCTTCCGGAAGCACATGCAAACGATATGGTTCTTTCCACATGTGAATAATTCGCATGGTCCAAGTAAGTTCTATGCCTGGATGAAATGGCCCGCCCAAACAATCTTCTAAAGGCGCTTGATTTAATGCGTTTATTTGTTCTGCAACTGGTAATTCCTCCAAAGGAACAAATGCTTTTAGCGCTCCTGTTGTAAAATCGCCTTGCATCCATTGTTGTAATCGTTGGTATTGGGTAACCGTAATTGGTAAATCGTCTAATGCTATTTTTTCATAATCTCCAAAACCATCGCCGTAAAACGGTGGTACTTTTGCAGGAGCCCACGTTTTAGAATTCGGATCTCTAAACCATTCAAATACACGTTCTCGCGCAGATTTGGATGCTTCATTCGGATTTGCTAATACTTTAATGAGGTCTGGATTTGAAAAATCGGATGGAGAATTATGTCCGAACAACATATTAAAACCTTGGTTTACCCATTGTGTTTGGCTCATACGTGCTAACATCGGATAAATATCTCTATAAAATTCTACTCCTTTTACCGAAGGATTTGGATAGCCCATTTGGGTAATAAACAAATTCTGCACCACATCATTCATGGTTACCACGCCATATAATCCTTGTCCGAAATTAGGTGGTGTCACCGCAATCATCGCAGGTGTTGCTTCATAATCCACACCATTAACGGTAACCGTTGCGCGAATAACACCATCACAGGTATCATCATGCCAACCATCATTATTTGCAAAAGTGGTAATAGGTAAATTATCATGGGATTGTGCGTCTCCGTTTCCTGCGAAGAATAACAAACGGCCAGCAGCGTCGGTTTCTAAATGTCCTAATTTTACTGGTGTTCCGTAAAACAATCCGTCATCAAAGTTGTGCTTATCCTCTTGTATGTTTTTTCCTGAAATGGATTTAGAACTCGGTTTTATCGCTAGTTTTTCTCTATCTGCTCCTTGTACATCGTTATTTCTAGGCTTTGCAGATTTAGAATATTTTCCAAGATCCATAGCATTCATAAAATCATACCAAGCAGGTTTTACATTTGCTACTTCTGCACGCCAGTTAATGGTAGCCTCGTTTGCAGTAAGTTCTTGTAACGGATTCCCATTGGCATCAAAAGCATAAACACGAAAACGCGCTACTTCTTTTTTAATACGACCTAAGGAATCTTTAAAACCTCCTTTTGGAACCGTGGATATTCCTGGTTGCTCCGCTGCCAAAAAATGTTCTGGAGAGTTTCCTATTCTAGAAATTCCGATAGGCGGATAAATACTAACGTAACTTATTTCAGTTGTTTTCATGATACATGGTATAAATTCTATGTAAAGTTCTACAAATAAAACGAGGTTTACAATCCGTATTTATACCTGAATTATGGGATGAAATGCGGGTGTTATCCCTATTAAATAGAAAATATTGGAATGTATATTATACAAAAAATGGTTCTGCATGTTGCCATGAGAACCGTTTTTGTTAGGTATAAAATCGTAAAGTTATTTTGTTTTAAAAGAAGAAATAGCCAACAGATACTTGTGCCACACCATTTCTAAATGTATCAGAATCACCATCGATATCATTGATATTAGAAACTCCTAAGTTATAACGAGCGCCAAAGTTTAAACCGTTATCTAATTTGTAACCCAATCCGAAGTTCACACCAAGATCTAATCCTTTAAAACTGCTTTTTACATCATCCCCATCGTTTTTTGCAGCAAGTAAAAATCCTATTTGCGGACCAGCTTCGACACTAAAACCCTTGGTGATATAGTATTTTCCCATTAATGGTACATTCAAATAATTTAATTTCACAAGATCGCCATCGCCATTTCCTGTACTATATCCTTGCATAGAATACAGGACTTCTGGTTGGAAAGAGAATTTTTCATTGATGTGTATTTCAGACATCACTCCAAAATTAATAAGACTAGTTACGCCACCATCGTCTCCATCATAATCTCCGTAAAGATTCGCATAATTAATGGCTAATTTTGCTCCGAACTCCATGTCTTGTGCTTGCACATTTGTAAATCCGATCACGGAAATTACAGTAATAAGTAATCCTTTTTTCATGGTTTTAGTTTTTAATTGTTTCCAACAAATGAAAAAAAAATAAGTGCTTCTATTTTCCTTTTTATCATGGATTTAACGTTTTTAACCAACTTTAACAGCATGTTAAAAAGTGTTGATTTTGAAGGGTTTAAATGCTTTGAAGTATTGCTACATATAAGAAAATGTAGCTTGCGTTTTCTTAAAATGCTTCCATGTTTTTATACTATTTAAATGTGCTCTTCTGTATGCATTTTACAAAATTTTAAAAGTATAAAACCATGAAGTATGATGAAAGCAAAGTATCTTTGCACAATAAATAATAGAAGAAAAAGAGTTAAACTATGATTGTTGTAATTGCACCAGAAAAGGATATACCAAATGAAATAGAAATTCTTAATTCGCTATTTCAAGAAGGTTTAGTCTGCTATCATTT
>JAGPUY010000321.1 GCA_018067265.1 Oceanihabitans sp.
GAATCCTTAATGATAACTCCTCAAGAAACCTGCAACGTATGTTGGAGGTTTTTTTATTCTAAATTTTTACAGCAGTTAGAAAAAAAAGCTGCTTGCATACTGCATTAAAAAATTTATATTTACGGGATAACACTAATAAAAAAATTAATATAACCTGTTCTATTTAATGAATAAGATTAATAAAATTTATTATATAATAAGGTGGAAACAAGCTAAAAAAAAACCAAACTAAAATTAAAATGACGGAAACAGACAAAATAAAAGATGTTTTTTTTGATTTATTTATGGAACAACTTCCATTATTAAGCCCTGAAGCCAAAAAATTTACACGTTCATTTTTAACCATACAAAAATACAGAAAAAAGGAATTTATATATAGAAATGATGAAGTACAAAAAGAAATTGGATTTGTATGTCAAGGACTTTTGAGTAAGTATTACGTAAACGAAAAGGGTAGCGTAATAATTACAGGCTTCATAAGTGAAAATGGTTATGCTACAGACTATCCTTCTTTTTTAAGACAAAAACCTTCCAAATATAATATACAATGTCTCGAAGCAACAATCATTGTGAAATTATCTTATGAAAAACTTCAAGAGGCATATCTCAAATATAAAGGGAGTGAAATGTACGGTAGGTTCGTCGCTGAAAAAGTTTTAACAAGAGAAACGGATAGAGTGGAAAGCCTATTATTTGAAAGTGCCGAAGAAAGGTATCTAAATTTTTTAGACGAAAACAAAGATATTATCAATAGAATAAGCTTAACCCATTTAGCCTCATATTTAGGTATTGAACGACAATCTTTAAGCAGAATTAGAAGTAAACTAGCTAAAAATAATTTTGTCACATAGGTGTCAGATGCACAACATCCTTAAGTTGCATTTTTGTAGTAAAAAATATTGTAAAAATGAAAGTTAACCTTATTAAAAAAATTTTATTCGTATTAGTTCTAGTATTGTTCTCTGTATTTTCCAATGGGCAATATGTCGTCTTTATCGCCATATGGGTTTTTACAACAATGCTACTTTTTACAGTTAGAAAATTACCGCGATGGAAAGGCTTTTTATTGACATTCTTGTCCATAAGTATAGGCTACTACATTGGTTTTGATTTTGTTCCATTTTTGCCGTTAATAATTTCTATTACTATTGCCCTAATTTTTAGTTTGCTTTCTTCCTTACCATACTTGATAGATTCATTTTTTTCAAAAAATCGGAAATCCTTTTTAAGCACCTTAATATTTCCGTGTTCCGTTGTTTTAATTGAATATGGGTATCATCAATTTAATCAGTACGGTACTTTTGGGCATTTGGCTTATACCCAACAATCACAACTCATTTTATTACAATCCATTTCTATTTTCGGTTTAGGGTATGTCACATTTTTAATTACTTGGTTCGCTTCTGTTAGTAATTGGATTTATGAGCAAAGAAATGAATGGAAAAACATAAAAAAGGCAGTGCTTATTTATAGTCTTGTTTTTGGACTTACGTTAACCTACGGATTTTATCGTGTACAATTTCAAAAAAACAATTCTACAACTATCCGTATAGCTTCCATTTCTGCATTAGACAGTCTTAAAGTAAGGGTTGATATTCAAGGGTTTAATGACGTAAATACTGAAAATGACGTCAAAATTGAAACTAGAAGAAATACATCGAAACTAAATCAAAACTTATTTGATAGAAGTATCAAAGAAGCAAAAGCTGGAGCAAAAATAGTTTTTTGGGCAGAAGGTAATGGTGTAATATTAAAAGAAGATGAAAAGGAACTTTATGAAAAAGCAAGTCAAATATCGATAGAACAAAACATCTATTTAGGTATAAGCGTTGCAGTAATTGACCCTACAAACAGTAAATTTCTTGAGAATAAGTTTATTCTATTCAACAAAAAAGGTGAAAAAGTTATTGATTATTGGAAAGGAATTTCAGTTCCTGGTGCAGAAGAACCAATTAGCAATAATAAAGCTACTGGAATCCAAAAGGTAGAAACTGCTTATGGAACTCTTTCAGGAGTAATATGCTTTGATTTAGATTTTCCAAATTATTTGAAAGATGCCAGCGGTTCTGACATTCTGCTAGCACCAAGTAATGATTGGAAAGACGTTGCAAAAATTCACAGCGATATGTCAAAATATAGAGCGATTGAACAAGGATTTAATTTTATCCGTCAAACTAGTCTTGGGGTATCTATTGGTACAGATTATACAGGAGAGGTAATTAGTGAAATGAACCATTTTAATAGTGATGACAAAATACTCGTAACGCAACTGCCAACAAAAGGTACAAAAACAATATATTCAATGATTGGAGATACGTTTATTGCATTTTGTTTGTTATTATTAATTTTGACAATTATCATCCTTAAAAGAAAATCAGGAAAATCAAAAAACTAATTGAAACAAATCAAGCGGAAAAGCCAGTTGCCAACATCGTGTAAATTTTATTGCTAGTAATTTCTTGTTTACAAAAATCTTATCGGATTTTCTATTCGGTTGTTATTTGTTAAATTAGTTACTTAAACACGCCACTAATCATACATAAAATAGTTGGCAACAATTTTGTGAAACTATCTTTATTATTATAAGTTAATCTAGGCAACCATATTCTCAATTATTGCGTCTATGTAAATATCCGTCAAAAGTAGTTTCACTGATACATAATACTCAAAATGTTAGAAATCCAAAAATCAATTTTAAGTTAAAAAATTCAACATTATGAACCTCTTTAATCGTTTTGAAGAAAGGAAATCTTTTAATAAGAACCTTAAAAGAATCTGTTGATTTTAAGACAGTATTAATAAAGTTTCAATATTAAACCAATATACTGCGAGTGAACAATAAAAACAATTACATATGAGTACAACTTACTTGAATACCAAGTCAAGAGGAGTAACCAAAACAGTAGCAAAATTCTCCAAACAGGATGGCCAAAGCAACAGGGAGTTCCGTGAATTTATCAAGGAACAAGTGGTAGAGCATAGAAAAGAGGGAATGGACGTATTCAAGTCCCCAAGACCTGGAGATGAACAGAATAAGGAGTAAATAATAATAAACTAAGGCTATTTAGATAATCTAAATAGCCTTTTAAAATAAAACTCTAAAACTTCAGAACAATAGATGACTGGCATTGCATGAAGTAAAATAGACGCTAATAAAACCCAATAAATGTTGAATAAACTGATTTGATAATTATCTAAAAAAAGAATATGAAAAAATTAGAAATAACACATACTCAGGAAAAATGACAAGTCTACTATTAGAAAAAGCTAACGGACGAACAAGAGGGATTTTAATAGATAATACATTGGAAAAAGAAATTCCTTTTTTTATACACTAAAAACTGAATATTGAAGATTCCTTATATAAAAAAATCGATTCTGATTTTGAATATTACATTAGAAATTCATAAACGGACACTATAAAACTAGATGTAAACACCTATTATCGCAACAAATATTTTAAAATAAAAACGACCTACAATACCACATATCCTTTATTACAACTCCTAGCCTACGTACCTAAACCAAAGAATACATTTAAAAACACCTCCTTTTTATACTTCATATTAAACCTTTAAGAAAACCAAGTGTCCAAGAACTAAAACAATTCAAATGAAAAAACACTGGGTTATATTGTTATTATTTTTAGGAACACAAATATTCGCTCAAGAAAATAAGGAACATTTAACTGCAACAATCATTGGATCTGGTTCCCCAAAATTTAATACCGAACGTTCAGGTCCTTCTGTATTAATTGCTTACAAAAACACGCATATTTTAGTAGATATGGGAAATGGTACCCAAGCCAATTTGCATAAAAATAACACCAATATTAAAGATATTGACGGCTTTCTTTTTACGCATCATCATCTAGATCACAATGAGGAGTTTGTCCCTATTTTTATTCAATCCCTTCTTGGCGGAAATAAAACCATTATTGCAGGACCAAAACAAACGACTTCCATACTGGATAACATTCTTGAAAGTTATGAAGAAGACATTAGGTACAGAATATCCAAATCTGGAAGAAGATTAAAGGAGGTTACCTCCAATTTCACCGCTAAAAACTTAACTGGAAATACCGCTTTTTTTATTGGAGATATTAAAATTACTTATATACCAGTAAACCATACAATTGCTACACTTGCGTATCGTTTTGATGTAGATAATGCATCCATTGTAATCTCTGGAGACCTAACCTACTCTGCGTCATTACCTGTTTTGGCTAAAAATGCCGATTATTTAATAATAGATTCTGGTGGCGCGATAGCAATGGGAAAGAAAGGAAATGCCACCAATAATAAAAAGAAAAACAACAATCGAACGAAGGAAAAAGCACACGTTAATTTAGCAGAAAGCTCGCAAATGGCAAAAGAAGCTAATGTTAAAAATCTAGTACTAACGCATTTTAACGTCACCGATGTGGATGAAGAAGCTACAACTACCGCAATACAGCAAAACTATATTGGCAACGTATTATATGCTAAAGATTTAATGATTTTTCCTATTGAAGAAGAAGTACATAGTCATAACGGGATATCCCACTCACATAACATAGAACATCTACCTGAAATAAAAAATACTTCCAGAGAAAAACTATTGTTTACTAATAGCGTTTCTATCACAGAAGATGCAAAGAAGGAAGTACGTATTATAAAATCGAATGCGATTCCGAAGCATACGGTAGGCGAGTTTCCAACACAAGGAAATCCTAATAAAATTTCGGAACAAGACAAAGTATATACCATAGATTTAACTCCTAAATTAGCAAATAAAATAACCTCTGTCTATGATTTAGGAATAGATAAAGGAAAACCAAACTATGTATTCGGAGTTGCTATTAATGGGGTAAAATTCGAACCTTCGGCTAATGCATATTTCAATAATAAAGAAACAAATCAACCTAACTACGAATGGACTCTCGAACCTTTGAGTCCCGAAGTAAATTTAGGTGAGGATTATAATAATGCCCATGTGCAACCCAATGGTGAATATCATTATCATGGAACACCAACTGGTTTGGTTTCCGGCTTTGATAAAAGTAAAATGACTTTAGTAGGTTGGGCTGCAGATGGATTTCCAATGTATTATAAAATGGGTTATAAAGATCCTATAGATGCAAATAGCGACGTTATCCAATTAAAATCTAGTTATGTATTAAAACAAGGAGAACGACCAGGAAATGGCATTTCTGAGCCTAATGGAAAATATTCTGGTAAATACGTACGCGATTACGAATTTCAAAAGGATTATGGCGATTTAGACGCATGTAACGGAAGAACCGGCGTAACACCAGAATTCCCAAATGGAACGTATTACTACATCGTGTCTGATACATTTCCTTCTGCAAGTAGATGTTTTATGGGAACACCAAGTATTGATTTTAAAATTGGAGGAAACAAAAAGCAATCACAACAAAAAAAACAAAAGCAAACGGAAACGACAGCTTCAAACACAACACCAAGTTTCTCGAATATGCTTAAAAAAATGGATACTAACCAAGATGGAAAAATATCCAATTCGGAAGCCAAAGGGAAACTAAAAGAAAACTTTAAAACTAGAGATAGTAACAAAGATGGTTATATATCGGAAGACGAGATGACAAGAAGAAATAGATAAAAATCCGTATACATAAATTCAGGTATACCAATAGTAAACTTACTGAAAAAGCCAAAAGATTTACTATTCTGCTTTTATTTACTACATTAGAAAATTAATAGCTTACGTAGCTCTTAAAAAACGAACTAATGTCTTTTAAATATTCCATTTGTCATCCAGACAAACCTAATATAGAATACCCAAAAAACACTTTAAATGCATCTGCTGTTAAAGAAATGGTACATAGTTATCCTTGGAAGGAAGCATTAAAAAAAATGCATGCATTACCTAAGGATGCCGTTTATTATTCTCCCTCTTTAGACTTTACTAATTTAAATAATAACTATACCTTTTGTTTATCTGCTGTTGGTGAAGATCTTGAAAATTTTACATTCTATATTTTTTATAATCGAAAAATTAAGAAGAAAATATTATTTGGTTTACTTGGTGAAAAAGAAGATTTTTATTGGATCGATAAAAGTTTCTCTCGGGAAGCTGGTCATTCCTTATTAGATCATTTTTTATCTGGAAATTACCAACAAATGGAGAAATTAATGCAATAAAACGAATCCTTAAAGTGGACTAATTTGCTCTAACTTATCTTTAATTAATTCCTTTTCTTTTGGGAAAAATGCTTGTACTAATAGTAAAACACCAAAGCCCAAAATAACAAGTGCCACAATTTTTTTGGTTTTAAAAATACGTTTTGGTGTTAGTTTATTTTTAAGTGTTTTTGCTGCTGCAATCTTTAATAAATCTACCAAAAAGTAAACCAATAAAATGGTTCCTAAAAAGATTTGAAGTTCGTGTGCGGTTTCGGTTAAGGAGTTACCAATAACAATAAAACCAAGCCAACCCAATAAAACACCAATGTTTATAAAGTTTAGTAAAAAGCCTTTTATAAAGAGTTTTCCGTAATTCTTTTTAAATTCTACCGTATGGTATTCTTTAACAATTTCTCGAAAAGATTTAGAAGTTTTTATAAAAGTAATTAATCCGTACGCAGTAAGGAAAACACCACCAAAAATAAGAAAACTAGGATCGTCTTTTACTTTCTCTAAAAGTTTACTTGTGCTATAAAAAGCGACAATAATAAAGAAAATATCTGCTAGAATAACTCCGGAATCAAATATTAATGCGCTTCTAACACCTTTTGTTGCACTAGTTTCTAATAGTACAAAAAAAACAGGTCCTATCGTGAACGATAGGATTATTCCAAAAGGAATTGCTGTTAAAATTGTATCTAGCATAAGTGAATCTTTCTTACAAATTTAAGAAAAATGCTAGGATTATTCTTTAATAATAATTTTTCCTCCTAAAATAGTATTTTCATCTACGGTTTCCGGATTACCATAAACATAAACTGTTCCTCCAGCTCGCACTATAGCTGCTACTTTTTTTGTAGTATTTACGTGGGCAACTCCTGCTGCATTTATAGTAACTGTAGTGTTTTCGGCAACTAAATCTTTTCCTTTATAAGCACCTCCAGTATTAATATCTACGGTTTGATTCGCAGTTGTACCAGAAATATTAATAGTTCCTCCAGAAACTGATTTTATATCTAAATACTGAAGAGCTTTTACTTCTAGGGTAATAGTTCCTCCTTCTTGTGCCTTCACCTTTAGGTCAAACTGTTCGATAACATCATTAGAACCTATAAAAGTACCTTCGTTGGCATCGATAACATCTAAAGAAGTATAATATACTTGCACTGTGGTATCGTCTCCGTTAAACGCTTCTTGCAGTGTCATTCTAATTTTTAGAATGTCCTTTTTATGAACAATAACCACATCTTTTGTATTTTTTCCAGAAACCACAACTTTGTTTTCATCTGCTTTAATAAGTTCTACTTCTATACGGTCATAGACTTTTATTTCGCTAAATTCTCCTATAGTTGTATTTTGTGATTCTTGTGCAAAGGTGGATATTGTAGTACATACCAATAGTATGTATAATAAATTTTTCATGATATGTTTTATAAAATTATAGTACAAACTTATAAAATAAATAACGTAATAAATTGATTTTTAGGCAACTTTAACAGCTGTTCCTGTTATAGAAACCATGAGAATTCCTGAAGTTGCAAAAGTTTCTACATCTACCGTTATTCCTACTACAGCATTTGCTTTTACCGCAATTGCATTTTGTTTTAGTTTTTGAAATGCTTCTTCTTTTACAGCATTGATATTTGCCTCTAAAGAATCATAATATTTTTTCATGCTAAAAGACATTCCGGTTTGTTTTCTATTGATGGCTACTCCTGTGATGACCCCTAAATAGTCGTGAATTTTATGTCCTTCAATAGTGTTTGTTGTGGTTAAAATCATGCTTAATTTTATTAGTGTGATTAATAATGTCTTCGTAATATCATTCTACGATGTAGAATTCCTTCCACTAAAGATACTTTTTATTAGTTGTTGGTTTTGGTAAAATGTTACTTGGTATACATAAAAAATGCTATTCTCGTATAAAACAAGAATAGCATTAGTTAAACTATTTTGGTATTCATTTTATGCTTCCGATTTTCCTAGTAATTCGAAATCTAAGTGACGTTTAATTAAATCTGCTTGTTTTACTTTAACAATGATCTCATCCCCAAGTTGGTACATGGTTTTTGTATCGCGACCTACTAATGCATATTGTTCTTGATCAAACTCATAATAATCGCCTTTAATATCGCGAGTTCTAATCATACCTTCACATTTATTATCGATGATTTCTACATAAATTCCCCAATCGGTAACCCCAGAAATAACGCCTTTAAATGGTTCGTCTAAATGATCTTGCATAAAACGAATTTGCATGTATTTAATAGAATCTCTTTCGGCTTTTGTAGCTAAATATTCCATATTACTAGAATGTTTACAACGTTCTTCGTAAACTTCTGCATTTGCAGATTTTTCACCATCTAAATAACGTTGTAATAATCTGTGTGCCATGACATCTGGATACCTACGAATTGGTGAAGTAAAGTGACTGTAATAGTCAAATGCTAAACCATAATGTCCAATATTCTTAGTGGTATATTCTGCTTTAGACATGGTACGTATTGCTAAAGTATCTACCAGGTTTTGTTCTTTTTTACCTTGTACATCACTTAATAACTTATTTAAAGACGATGCTATACCTTCTTTACTATTGAAGTTAAGCTTGTGTCCGAATTTAGATACAACGCCTTGTAAAGCCATTAATTTCTCTTCATTTGGCTCATCATGTACTCGATACACAAAAGTTTTTTCTGGTTTTTGCTTTCCTACAAACTCCGAAACCTTTCGGTTTGCTAACAACATGAATTCTTCAATTAGTTTATTCGCATCTTTACTGGTTTTAAAGAATACACCTATTGGATTTGAATCTTTATCTAAATCGAATTTTACTTCTACTTTATCAAAACTAATTGCTCCAGAACGCATACGTTGTCCACGCATGATTTTAGCAAGTTCATCCATTTTTAAAACAGCGTCTGCAATGGCTTGATCTGTTTTATATTCTTCTCCTGTTAATGAAACTTCCGCTGGAATGGTATTATTTTTATTTTCAATAATAGCTTGCGCTTCTTCATAAGCAAAACGCGCATCAGAATACGTAACGGTTCTTCCGAACCATTCGTTTTTAATTTCGGCTTTATTATTTATTTCAAATACTGCCGAAAAGGTATATTTTTCTTCATGTGGTCTAAGAGAACATGCGCCATTACTTAATACTTCTGGAAGCATTGGTACTACTCTATCTACTAAATACACAGAGGTTGCACGTTCATATGCTTCATCATCTAAAATGGTTCCTTCTTGTAAATAATGCGAAACATCTGCAATATGAATTCCTATTTCGTAATTCCCATTTTCTAAAACGGTAAACGATAAGGCATCATCAAAATCTTTTGCATCTTTTGGATCAATGGTAAAGGTTAAATCTTTACGCATGTCACGTCTTTTTGCAATTTCTTCTGGCTTAATTTGTAAGTCTATTTTGTTTGCATAGTCTTCTACTTCTGGTGGAAATTCATAGGGTAAACCATAATCTGCAAGAATTGCATGAATTTCGGTATTATGTTCTCCGGCTTTACCTAGTACTTTAATGACGCGTCCGTTAGGGGAATCGGCTTTATCTGGCCATTCTTCCATAGTTACTAATACTTTGTCACCATCTTCTGCTTTCATGGTTTTACCAATTGGTACAAAAATGTCTGTTTTCATTTTATTACCATCTACCACTACAAAAGCAAAATTCTTTTTAGCGTGTATTTGTATTATACCAACATATTCGGTTTTTGCACGCTTAATAATACTGGTGATTTCACCTTCTAGCTTACCACGTTTTCTACGTTTGTACACATAAAGTTCTACTTCATCCCCATTTAATGCTTTGTTCACATTATTGGACGCTATGTAAATATCGTCTTCAAAATCGGCACAAATAACGTAACCGTTACCACGTTGTGCAGCATCAAAAATACCTTTATGGTATTCTGTATTTACTATGGCTTTAAATTTACCACGATCTACTTCTTCGATGTCGCCATCTGCTTTAAGTTTTGCTAATTTCTTTATAATTTGGTTTCTACTACTAGCGTCATTGACACCAATTTTGGATGCAATTTGTTTGTAGTTAAACGCCTGGTTTCTATCTGTTTTTAAAATACTAAGAATGGTATTTGTAAGGTTGGAAATCTTGTTATGTGAAGGTTTCCTGTGTTTCTTTTTTGTCATTTGTTGACTTCTATTTTTTTTTGTTTTGTTAAATGCGACCTTTGACAATTAAAATTATTATTCATAAAGTTAAGAATTATTTTAATTGTATTGGTTTCATTTAATTAATTGTAATCTATTGAATTTCTAAGTTATGTGAAATTCTGTTATTATCTAGCGTTTTAAGTGGAGAAATTTCGCTAATTATTTTTACAAAGTTACAATTTTAATATTAAATGGATATTAAGACTATATTAATTCGTGAAAAAGGAAAGTTAATTTTATAAAAGGTAAATAAGGATAAATGAGTTTTTAAATAAAAAATAGTAGTTATAAACATATATATACATATTCATCTTTTTCTTTTAAAAATTTAAAAAAATAATAATGGTTATGATAGCTTGTGAATAGCGGTATAACTTTTTTAGGTTTTAGTTTGATTGCTTTAGTAAGCAACTCTATTAACAAGTTGTTAGTTGCTTAAAAGCTTCATTTTTAAAGGATTTAATTTAGCTATTAACAGTTGTTAATAACTCCCATTAACATATAAACTTTAATAAGTATTTTATTTTTTTGTGTTGGTATGTACACTTTTTAGTCTGAAAACTTCTCTGTAAAAAACTGCTAACTTTTTTGGTGGTTCATTTTATGTTTTGGTTTGGAAAATTAACTGGATATTCCTAATGAAAGTTTTAAAAAACAATAAGAAGATATGAACAAGTTATCCTTATTATTTTGAAAGTTATTAAGACTCTTAGCTTCTCCCGTTTTTATTAACAAATTAAACATAACTACCAATATATCAGTTGTTTAAAAAATATTTTGTATATTTACAATCCTTTCCCAATTTTTATAATAGTGGTTAATAGTTTCCGTCTTAAGCGGAAAAATAAATTACGTCTAATGTAAACTACTAACTCATGAAAAAAATGTACACACTCTTATTAAGTATTATATGTATGTATCCATTACATGCGCAATACACAACGATTCCAGATGCTGTTTTTGAACAATTTTTAATAAATCAAGGAATAGATAGCGAAGGAACGCTTGACGGACAAGTATTAACAAGTGATGTAGCAATGGTTAATAGCTTAGATATTCCCTATACGATAGCCGATATTACTGGAATTCAATATTTTACTGCATTAACCTATTTAAAAACATCCAATATTACAGCGCTTGATGTAAGTGGTTTAACAGCTTTACAAGAATTAGATCTATCCATAAATACTGGTTTACAAACATTAAATGTTACTGGTTGTACAGGATTAGTAGATCTAAATATTAAACTAACTTCTTTAGATACTATAGATTTAAGCACGTGTACTTCTCTGGAATCTATAAACATGTATAAATGTACTATACGCCACTTAGATCTTCAAGGTTTAACTTCTTTAATATCTATTAATGCAGATGAATCCTATTTAAGTACTTTAAATGTTACTGGTTGTACTTCTTTAAGTGGTATTAATATTGACGAAACCAGTATTCGCAGTTTAGATTTAAGTAATAAACCAGCATTAATAAATTTTGGTGTATTTGATGCTAATCTGCAAGATTTAAATGTAACGAATTGTATTAATTTAGAAAGATTAATTTTTAGGTGGAATAGTAGTTTAAATGCTATAGATTTAACTAATTGTATTAAAGTTAATACTATTATGTCTGATCAAAGGATTACATTGACAAACTATGATACCAGTAGTTTAGTAGATATAGAGAGTTTCTATTTAGAAGGTGTTTCCGTTAACCATATAGATCTTTCTAATAGTATAAACTTAACTTCTGTTCGTTTTAATACTGCTACAATTGGTAGTTTAGATTTAAGAAATGGAAACAATACAGATATAACTATTTTTGGTGTATTGAACACAGATTTAGACTGTATAAATGTAGATGATGAAGTGTATGCTACCGCAAATTGGGGAGATAATTTATGGGGTTCTTCTATGATTTTTAGTAATGATTGTCAGACTTTAAGTACTACTGAAAACCAAATGAATAGCATTAGTATGTACCCAAATCCAGTTGTTAATAACTTACATATTGGTTTACAAGGCCATCAAATACTAGAAAATATAACTATTATAAACCTACAAGGAAAGAAAATAGTAACTACTACAGAAACCACTATAGACCTATCCAATTTAAGCTCCGGATATTATTTTGCTATGATACATACCAATCAAGGAAAAAGCATAAAAAAGATACTAAAAAAGTAAACCAGTACACTACATAAAATTTTTAAAAGTCTTGGTTTCAATTAAACTAAGGCTTTTTTTATTTAGTACCTTTATGGTGTTAAAAACATAAGTGATTTCCGCTTTCGCGGAAACTAATTTAATACTAAAAAAAATGAAAATTTCTATCGGAAACGATCACGCAGGAACAGATTATAAGTTTGCAATAATCAAGCATTTAGAAGCAAAAGGATATACCGTTAAAAACTACGGAACAGACAGTACTGAAAGTGTAGATTATCCAGATTTTGTACATCCAGTTGCCGATGATGTAGAAAATGAAAAAGTAGATTTTGGTATCTTAATTTGTGGAAGCGCAAATGGGGTAGCAATGACAGCAAATAAACATCAAAAAGTGCGTGCTGGAATTTGTTGGACCAAAGAGATCACGCAATTAACAAGACAACATAACAACGCTAATATTATTTGTATTCCCGCGCGTTACACCGCTTTACAACAAGCTATAGAAATGGTAGATACTTTTTTAGAAACTAAATTTGAAGGTGGTCGTCACCAAAATAGAGTAGATAAAATTTCTCTTGGCTGTTAATACGTTACAATGAGTCACGCACATAACCATTCTCCCGATCCTAAAGATTTAAAAGGAAAGCGGCTTTTAATTACTATATTTTTAAATATAATAATTACCACAGCCCAGGTTATTGGAGGTTTAATTTCTGGAAGTTTATCTTTACTAAGTGATGCATTGCACAATTTTAGCGATGTTATTTCATTAATAGTAAGTTATATAGCTTCTAAATTATCGAAACAAAAAGCATCTATTAACAGAACTTTTGGTTATAAACGTGCCGAAATTCTTGCTGCTTTTATTAATGCTTCCACCTTAGTTATTGTGGCTGTTTTATTAATAATTGAAGCCGTAAAACGTTTTCAAAATCCGCAAGAAGTAGCTTCAGAATTGGTAATTTGGTTATCTATTATTGCAATTATTGGTAACGGTTTTAGTGTTCTATTACTTAAAAAAGATGCGAAAAATAATATAAATATGCGTTCTGCATATCTACATTTATTTACAGATATGTTGGCTAGTGTAGCCGTATTAATAGGAGGTTTGTTAATGAAATATTACCAATTGTTTTGGGTAGATAGTTTGTTAACTTTATTAATTGCTTTGTATTTAATTTGGGTTGGCTATGATTTATTAAAAACATCTACCAGAATGTTAATGCTATTTACGCCAGATGATATTAATATAAAAGAGGTAGTAAGAGCGGTTAATAAACTACCTAAAGTGAATAAAATACACCATGTGCATATTTGGAATTTAAGCGATGATGAACTGCATTTAGAAGCACATTTAGACTTAACAGAAGATATTTCTACAACGGCATTTAATAATTTGCTTTTAGATATTGAAAAGGTATTACATGAGCAATTTAATATCAACCATGTAACCATTCAACCAGAGTTTAATAAAGAAGATCCTAAAGAAGTAATAGTTCAAGATTAATTTATTCCTTTAAAAAAGGAATTACATCCAATTTGATATAAAATGAAGTTCTAGATAACAACCTTAAATTATGATTAAAACCGTAACCAAAACCTTTGCCCAATTAACGACTCAAGAATTATACGACATCTTACAATTACGATCGCAAGTCTTTGTAGTAGAACAGGATTGTGTGTATCAAGACCTGGACGGAAAAGATCAAAAGGCATTGCATGTAATAGGTTTTAAAGAAGATAAAATAGTTGCATATACGCGTATTTTTAAACCAGGATTATATTTTGATGAAGCTAGTATTGGTAGAGTAGTAGTAGCCGAAAATCAAAGAAAATATAAATATGGTTATACTATTATGGAAGCTTCTATAGCTGCGATAAAAGAGTCTTATAACGAAGCAACTATCAAAATTTCAGCACAATGCTACTTAAAGAAATTCTATAATAATTTAGGGTTTACCGAAATAGGAGCAGAATACCTGGAAGATGGTATACCACATATAGCAATGCTTAAAAACTAACGTTTTTCGGCAACGTGCGTAATTAAAATCTCTACACGTCTGTCAAATTTAGGATCGCCGCCAAGCGGAAATTTTCTACGCATGCCAATAAAACGCATACGTCTTTTACTTACTCCTTTTTTAATTAGATAATCGTAAATAAATTTTGCGCGAGCTAAAGATAAATTACGCTGATTTGTTTTCCTGTTAACCGCATCTCTAGAATTTTGTGTACAGCACACATGACCTTCAATAGAAAAGTAAATATTATCTTCTTCTAATAAGATATTAGCAATTTCTTCTAAGGTGTTTTTAGAGTCTTTTGCAAGTGTCGCATACCCTGTTTTAAAGTAAATATTTTCTAATCTAATCTTATCTCCTTCCTTTACATTGTGATTGGAAATGTCTTGCGTAGTCTTTTGGTTTTTAGGTCTAGGAACAGTGTCTTTAGGGGTTTCTACTACAATTTCTTCTTTTGCTTTAGGGCGCTGTTTGGTTACTATAATTTCTACTTTTCGGTTTAAACCTCTTATTTTATCAACTTCATCTTCTTTTATAATTTTGAGTAAAACTTCGCCTTTTCCATCCACATTACTAATTAGAGATTCGTCTAATTCATTATTAGAAAATACGGTTTTAATCGCGTTTGCTCTATTTTGGGATAAGGCTAAATTGTAGTGCGCACTTCCTCTATCATCACAAAAACCATAAATGGAAATCTTTTCAATGTCAATGCCATCTAAACCAGAAATAAATAATAATAATCTATTTTCTTCGGTAGATAAAACATGGTAATCATCGGTTTCAAAATAGACTTCATGGGTTAATTTTTCTTGCGCTAAAGCACAAAAAGAACTTAGTAAAAGGAATAGATATGGAATTGTTTGTTTTATCATAGTTTAAAGTTTCTGAGCGCTTTCAGAAAAAAATAGGCTTAAATATACAGGTTTTTAGTTTTATTTTAAATAACTCGCGTATTTAGAAGGGTTTGCTAGAATCTCAGTAGCTTTTTTAATTTCGATATTGTTTGTTTTATAATACTCATATAAACCTTCTCTGTAAACATGACGTTTTACAATTTCGTCGGTTAACAAGCCCAGAATTTGCTCTTTATTTTGGTCGATAGCTTTGTTTTTAGAGGTATTCAAATTAGCTAACAACGTGTTGTAATCTTTTTGAATAGCATCATCTAATTCTTCTTTTTCTGCTTGTATTAATACCTGAGATAAAGATTTTTCTGTTTCCGTTTCAAAATTAAAATTATTAGAACTTAAAAAGTTTTTAAAATCCGAGAAGTCCGCATTTGTCAACTTAAAATGGTTAATATCTTCCACATTATTTTTGTAATAATAGTCGGTTGCAAAATCAAAAATTAAGAAGTCACCACTAATAGCTTTCGTTATTGGTGAGTTTTTAGTGATTGCTAAATCTTCATCTGGAAAAACACCGCCGCCATCAAAAACCTTTCTTCCATTTTTAGTTTTAAAGGCGTGATAATTTTCTTGTTTTACACGCACGGCATTTCCTTCGTCATCTCGATTCCAGTAATCTAATGCTTGTATACAACGTCCGGAAGGCGTGTAATATCTAGAAATAGTAACCTTTAATTGTGTACCATAGGTTAAGCTTTTAGGTCGTTGTACCAAGCCTTTACCAAAACTTCTAGAACCTACAATTACGGCTCTGTCTAAATCTTGTAAAGAACCAGAAACAATCTCACTTGCAGAGGCGCTAGAACCGTTGATTAAAACCACTAACGGAATTTCGGTATCTACAGGATCACTTTTGGTATAATAGGTTTTATTGTATTTTTTCACTTTAGATTTTGTGGTAACTACCAATTGCCCTTTTGGTACAAAAAGGTTTACAATACTTATGGCTTCGCGAAGTAATCCTCCAGGATTGCCTCTTAAATCTAAAATAATACGTTCTGCTCCTTGCGTTTTTAAATCTTTTAAAGCGAAAGCGGTTTGCGAAGTTGTTTTGGTATTAAACTTACTCAATACAATATAGCCTGTTTTAGCATCTATCATCGAAAAGTGAGGCACTGCATTAATTTCTATCTCAGAGCGCATAATAGACGCTGTATTTTCTTTTCCTTGGCGCACATAGGTAACAGAAACCGAAGAATTTGCAGCGCCTTTTAATAAGTTTCCAGCTTCCTCTTTATAGTCTGCAATAGATACATTATTAATTTTAATTATTTCGTCTCCAGCTTTTAATCCCGCTTTGTCTGCTGGATAATCTTTATACGGTTCAATGATGATTAACTTATCTTTTAAGGTTCTCACATTCGCACCAATTCCAGTGTAATCTCCAGTACGTTTAATACGTTCTGCTTCTACATCTTGCTCGTTGTAAAAACGAGTATACGGATCTAAATTAGTAAGCATGCTTTTTATGGCAGTATCCATTAAATCACCTGGATTGGTTTCATCCACATAATTCATGTTGATCTCTTTAAACAAGGTGGTGAAAATTTCAATCTGTTTAGCGATTTCAAAAAAGTCATTTTTAAAAGCAGATCCAGTAAAAAGTATCGTTGCTGCAAATATTGGGATCAGTATTCTCTTTATAAGTCTTGTTTTCATCTGCATTATTGTTTGTTTTTCTTAGTCAGCCATCTTTTAAATAAAAAGATAGCGAAACCTAAAATAAGTATAAAAGGCCATATATGTAATACGCCTAGAAAAAATAAAGATATACCATTAAATCCGGATTTAATAGCGTTGGCCATTTTTGTTCCGTAAGAAATAGTTACACCACTTTCTGCTGTTTGTTTGTAGAAGTCAATGTTTATAGTACTTAAAGATACGCGGCTTTCTAAGTATTTTAACCGTCCTTGTTTAGATTCTATTTCTTCTCTAATGGCAGAAAGTTCGCGTTCTATCTCTAAAATCTCTTTTACATTTTTTGCTTTGGAAAGTAATTCTAGATATCTAGTTTCTAGTGTTCTTTTGGCTTTTAAACGGGCTTCGAGGTCTATAAATTCTTCGGTTACATCTTTGGAAGAAATCCGTTTCGAATCGAAATAGGCAACATGATTACTTATAGAATCTATGGTTTTTTGAAAACCATCCGATGGCATTCTAATATGTAAACTTCTGGTGATTGTGGTATACGATTTGCTTGAATTATCCTCTTGAATAAAACCTTTATTTTGATGTACGTACCGAATAATTTGTTGGTATGTTTTTTCTAAATCTTGGGTTTCAAAACGTAAAAAAGATTCTTTAATTAGTTTTTGTGCTATGTTTTCTGAAGCCGTTTCCAATCCTTGTATTGGTGCTTCCATATCCTTTATAAGGACTTCAGAATCTATTTCATAACCATACGAATCTTCCTTACTGCTATTAGAATTAGAGCAGGCTAAAGGAAGCGCGAGAAGGAATAGAGCAGTTAAAAATTTCATTTTGTATGTTATTTGTTTTCAGCGATTTTAATCAAAAACTTGTGGAACATCTTTTTGGTTGCAGTTTCTAATTCGGTATAGGTAGGTTTTTCTTTCCCAACGTATAAAATCATAAACGCAAAGGAGGTCGATATGTTGTTATAAACCATGTGTTTATTAAGTCGGTAAGCTTCACGCATCACACGTTTTATTCTAATTCTATCTACGGCTTTTTTAAAATTTCGTTTAGGAACCGAAACACCAGTTTTAAGAGGAACAGCTTCCGTAAACGTAGTTTCTAAATATACAAGACGCAACGGATATGCCGAAACCGATTCTCCTTCCGTAAAAAGTTTGGTGATAAGCTTTTCGCTTTTCAGTTTTTCGGATTTGTTATAAGTAAATTTCATATAAGATAATAAGGATACAAAAATACCAATTACTAACCATAATACCCTATTAATTAAAGTATGATATTCATCATATTTTTAGCGTGGTATTTTAAGTAACTTGATGTATTATAAATAGTTAAGTAAAATATCATGGGAAATTTAAACGTCACTAAACTAACTAAAAAAAAAGATAGGGCTAATTATTTTCATCAACTCATCAAAGATATAGAGGCTTTAGATTTAATGATATCTAATGATATGATTGAAAAATCACCAATTAGAATTGGTGCAGAACAAGAATTCTGTATTGTGGACAATGCATATTTGCCAAAAGGAAATGCTTTAGATATTTTAAAAACGATTAATGATGCACACTTTACAACAGAAATTGGCAACTTTAATCTAGAAATTAACTTAGATCCTTTTGAGTTAAAAGGCGATTGTTTTTCTAAGCTACATAATCAATTAAAAACGCTATTAAAAAGAGCAAAAATTGCAGCAGAAAATCATAAGGCCAAAGTGGTACTTACAGGAATTTTACCAACGCTTTCCATAAAGCATATTGGCGCAGAAAACATGACTCCTATGCAGCGATATTTTGTATTAAATGATGCGATTAAAGAATCTAGAAAGCAAGATTTTAATATTCATATTAAAGGGGTAGACGAATTGAATCTACTTCATAATTCTGTTATGCTTGAAGGCTGCAACACGAGTTTTCAAGCGCATTTACAAATAAATCCTGACGAATTTATCGATAGTTATAATTGGGCACAAGCTATTTCTGGGCCCATTTTAAGCATATGTACTAATTCTCCGCTTTTATTTGGAAAAGAATTATGGAGCGAAACCAGAATAGCCCTATTTACACAAAGCGTAGATACTAGAGCAAATTCCTTTTTATTGAATGAAAAACAATCTCGAGTAAGTTTTGGTAATAATTGGGAAACAGGAAGTATAACAGATATTTTTAAAGATAACATCTCGCGTTTTAGAAGTTTAGTTACTTCAGAGTTTGTTAAAGATAGTGTTGCTATGTTAGAGGAAGGCGAAATACCAAAGCTAAAAGCATTAAATCTTCACAATGGAACAGTGTATCGCTGGAATAGGGTTTGTTATGGTGTTGGTGGTGGGAAACCACACTTAAGAATTGAAAATAGATATATTCCTTCCGGACCTTCAACATCGGATGAGATTGCGAATATGATGTTTTGGGTTGGTGTCATGGTTGGTAAACCTAAAAAATATCAGAATATTCATGAAACCATGGATTTTAAAGACGCTAAATCTAATTTTTTTAGTGCAGCTCGATATGGAATGGCAGCGCAATTTAAATGGAACAATGAAATAATTTCTAGTCAAGTTTTAATTCTAAATGAATTATTACCAATCGCTTATCGCGGATTATATAGTATGGGAGTTTCGCCTAAAGACGTAGAACATTATCTAACACTCATTGAAAATAGAGTAAAACATTTAAATGGATCCGATTGGATTACAAATAGTTATAGAAACCTTTTACAGACTAAAAAAAGAAAGGAAGCGCTGCAAATACTAACCGAAAATATGTATTTAAAACAAGACCAAGAATATCCCATTTCTACCTGGAATGTTTTAGGAAAAGGCTTAGAAACTACATTTTCTATAGAAAGGAAAGTATATCATATTATGAATACAGATATTTTTTCAGTAGATAAAAAAGATAGCTTAGAACTTGTGTTACATATGATGCAGTGGAAAAATATTCATCACATGCCAGTAATTAATAACCAAAAAGATTTAATAGGATTGTTGAGTTGGTCGGATGTAAAAACCCACTTAAATGAAATTGAAGAAAGTACCAAATGTGTAAGCAATTTTATGAAGGAAGCTGTTATTACAACCACACAATACACCACAGTAAAAGAGGCTAAAATGTGTATGCAAAAACACCAAATTAGCTGTCTTCCTGTAGTTGAAAACAAGAAGTTAATAGGAATTATTACAACAAAAGATTTTTAATATTTATGAACCAAGTGGTAAGCTATCCAAGTATTAAAGAAGTAAAAACCAATAGAGTTATTGGTAAAATACAAGGGACAAAACAAGGCCCAACAGTTGTTTTTTTTGCTGGTATTCATGGTAATGAAAAAGCAGGAGTTACTGCGCTTAAAACCATGTTTAATACATTTATAGAAGATGATATTAAAGGAACCGTATTTGGAATCTTAGGGAATTTAAAAGCACTAGAAAAAAACCAGAGATATCTGGATGAAGATTTAAATAGACTTTGGACTAGCGATCGGCTCAATAACTTGATGCATAAAGTAAACCTGAATTCGGAAGAAAAGGAACAAAAAGAATTATTTGTATTATTAACGCGTCTTATTGCTGATAATACAGGTCCGTTTTACTTTATAGATTTTCATACCACATCCAGTAAAACATTACCTTTTATAACCATTAATGATGCACTAATAAACCGAAAATTCTCCAAGCAGTTTCCCGTACCTATCGTTTTAGGTATTGAAGAATATCTGGATGGGCCATTACTAAGTTATATTAATGCATTAGGCTATGTTTCTTTGGGCTTTGAGTCTGGACAACATACCGGTAAAGAGGCAATAGTAAATTGTATTTCTTTTATTCATTTAACCTTAATTTTTTCTGATGCTTTAGCTACTAAAAAGGATCTTGAGTATAAAGAATACTATAAGCAACTAAAATCTGGGTCTAATAATCTTGCCGAAATTTTTGAAATCATTGACTTATATAGAATTCAAGAAGAGGAAGATTTTAAAATGAAACCCGGTTTTAAAAGCTTTGAAGATATTAAGAAAAAAATGGTCTTAGCAACAAGCAATAGCGTACCTGTTTTATCCAAATACAATGCGAAACTTTTTATGCCTTTGTATCAAAAAAAAGGAAAAGAAGGTTTTTTTATTATAAAGCGAATAGCTCCTTTTTTTATGAACCTTTCTACCATTTTGAGAAGAATGAAAGTAGATAGTATGTTAGTGTTACTTCCTGGTGTTTTCTGGGAAAATGATAAAAAAAATGTACTTGTTGTTAACCTTAAAATTGCTCGATTTTTTGCAAAATCTATCTTCCATTTATTAGGTTATAGAAGCAAGCAAGTAGATACAAAATACATCAAGCTATATAATAGAGAACGTGCAACCAAAAAAGCAATGTATAAAGGTCAAGCATGGTATTAAAAAAAACCACCAGATAAGATATCCAGTGGTTTTATAAATGAATAACAAGTATTCTTTACTTCTTATTGTTTTCTTTATTGATGTCCGCCATCATTTCTTTAGGATCTATTTGTACGCTACTAATAGCTTTAGAACCTTCAAAAGTATAGGTTGGATACGCCCAAGCCCAATCTGCTTTAATAGTAGCAGTGGTTGGTTTTTCGCCACGCATCATTTGTAACGGAATGTAAATTTCTTCTGTTGTACCATCTACATAGGTTAGTGTAACGTCTAAAGGCATTGGCATTAAACCAATTCTTTCTAAGGTTACTTTGTTTCCATCAATAGTATTTACAGCGTAATCTATAGTATTTGTAGTTTGTGTAAAATCGATTAAATACCAGTCTAGTTCTAATCCAGAAATTTTTTCCGCAGAACGAATAATATCTATAGGTCTTGGGTGTTTAAACACAAAATCAGCGAAGTACTTTTTAATGGTTTTCTTTAGATTTTCTTCCCCAATAACATAGCCTAATTGTGCCATAAAAACTTCTCCTTTACTATACGCAGAAGCGCTATACGCTCTATTATAATTGTAGCGATCTGCATGTGTACTTAAAGGTTGTTCTTTACCAGATGTTGCTAAACCTAAATAACTTCTATATGCTCCAGAAGTTGGGTTTTCTTTGTTGCTATTCATTACCGTGTTCATAGCGTGATCACTAATATAGCTTGTAAAACCTTCGTCCATCCACTCGTGTTTCGACTCGTTTGTTGCTAATAAAAACTGAAACCAGGTATGTGCCATCTCGTGCGCCGTTACACCAACAAGACTACCAAAGCTACGTTTTCCAGTAATTAAAGTAGACATGGCATATTCCATTCCTCCATCTCCACCTTGAATAATAGAGTATTGCTCATAAGGATATTTACCTATGTTTTCTGAAAAATATTGCATCAATTCTACCGTTTTAGGTTGAAAATCTTTCCAAAACTGAAGGTTTTCTGCCGGTAAGTCTTTTTTGTAATAGAAATTCAGCATTGGTCCATTAGGTACTTGCATGGTATCATGAATATAATCGGGATCTGCAGCCCAAGTAAAATCATGCACATTAGGCGCTTTAAAACGAAGTGTTTTTTTGTTTCCGTTTATTTCAGGGTTTCCTTGTAAATAACCGGTTCCACCAACTACATAATTTTTATCGATAGTTAGATTTACATTAAAATCTCCCCAAACACCGTGAAATTCTCTTCCTATATAAGGATCTGCATGCCAACCTTCAAAATCATATTCTGCAAATTTAGGATACCATTGTGTCATGGATAAGGCAACGCCTTCTTTATTATTTCTTCCAGAACGACGGATTTGCACAGGAACTTGTGCGTTAAAAAGCATATCGAAAGTTACTTTTTCTCCCGGTTGAATCGGTTTTGCTAAATGTACTTCTAAAACAGTACCAACGGTTTCATAACTTAAAGCCGTTCCGTTTTGTTTTAATGAAGAAACCTTGATATATCCAATTTCATCCGGACCTAATTTACTAATTCGATCTCCTACACGACTATCTGGATCTGGAATGGTACGGGAACGCACATCCATTTCACTTCCTGGTTGAAAAGCATTAAAGAATAAGTGATAGTATACTTTAGTTAAAACATCTGGAGAGTTGTTGGTATATACTAAATTTTGTTTTCCTTGGTATTGAAAGTTGTTGACATCCATATCAATATCCATTTTGTAATCTACATGTTGTTGCCAATAGGTAGATTGCGTACTAGAAGTTGTGGAAGTCGTTGCTGCTTCTGGAGTGGTAGAAACAGCATTAGTAGAACCACAAGAAACTAGAGTGATACCGAGTGCGACAAGAAATAATTTTTTCATCTGTATAAATTATTAAATAAAAAAGGCATCAATTATCTTGATGCCCTTTTTGTTAGTTTGTATTATTTAGATAATTGCTGTGCCATAATTAAGGCGTTATATACATTTACCATTTTTCCGGATTTGGATAAGGTACCAAAATCTCTTACGTCATCTGCGTCACCACCAACAACTACTTTTTGATTAATCGGTAAACCAGAATCCATAATGATTTGTTTTACTTGCGCAGCAGTTAATTTTGGGTATTGAGACCAAATTAATGCAGCAATACCAGCAACAGCTGGAGAAGCCATAGACGTTCCGCTAATCGCTTTATATTCATTATTTGGGAATGTAGAATAGATTTGAGATCCTGGAGCAAAAACATCTACGTTTTTATTTCCGTAATTAGAAAAACCAGAAACCATAGAAGAACCATATTTAGATGCTAATGAACCCACACGAATGTAACTGTTACTAACTTCTACATAATTTACGTTATCATCTGGGAAATTAGGTTCTGTATCTACATCCTCACCAGAATTACCAGCGGCATGTACAAATACTACGTTATTATCGCTTGCATATTTAATAGCAGCTCTAACCCAGTCACTATGTGGAGAAAAGCTTTTACCAAAACTTCCATTAATAACTTGTGCACCATTATCTACTGCATATCGAATTGCTTTTGCTACATCTTTATCATACTCATCTCCATTAGGAACGGCACGAATACTCATGATTTTAACATTATTAGCAACTCCATTTGCACCTTTACCATTGTCACGTACTGCAGCTATAATTCCGGTAACGTGTGTTCCGTGAATTTCATCTTCTGCAATAGGTAAAACGTTTGCATTTCCATAACCAGGCTTATCGTTAAAATCATCTGGATTATCATCAGTTGTTCTTCCTTTAAAGTCCACGTTATAGTTGGTGTTTAATCTTCCTACTAAACCATCTAAGGCACCTTTAAGTTCTTTTTTAGCTACTTGTATGCTTGTTAAACCAAAACCTACCATTTGAGCAGCAACTTCTTTGTGCTGACTTAACTTTTCGTCTGTAGTTTCTAAATTTTTAACTTGATCACTTGTGTAATCTGCAGTTTTAAAATGTGCCGTAAAATCGGTATCTGCTGCTACTAATGACGCATAAATTTGTTCATAACGCGTTTTTGTTGGAACCATTCCTGCAATTCCTTCTTCTAAACCAGTTTTAGCTTCTGTAAAATGAGGTACACTTGTATCTCCATTTGCTACCATTCTAGTCATTTCTAATTGCTCATCATAACCATCACCTAGAAAATTCCATCCATGGATATCATCTATATAACCGTTTTTATCATCATCAATGCCGTTTCCAGCAATCTCTTTTTTATTGGTCCATATTACACCATTTAAATCTTCATGGTTGATGTCAATTCCAGAATCAATAACAGCTACAATTACTGTTTTTCCAGATTTTCCTTTAATAATTTCGGCGTACGCTTTATCGACACTCATTCCGGGAATAGTATCTTTTACAAGATCTAAATGGCTCCAATTGTTTTTTTGATTTTC
Organism: Oceanihabitans sp.; assembly: GCA_018067265.1. Taxonomy (GTDB): domain Bacteria; phylum Bacteroidota; class Bacteroidia; order Flavobacteriales; family Flavobacteriaceae; genus Oceanihabitans. The sequence continues at coordinate 24,873 of JAGPUY010000321.1, forward strand.
TGTTAAGTCAGCTTCTTTTAAAGCAACAATATCAATGTTTTCAAGAGGGGTAGATAAAATTTCTGCTCCACCACCACAGCTAGTTAAAACAAGCGCTAAGCTTCCTACTAGTAAAAAAGGTTTAATAATTTTCATAATTAGGTTTTAGTTTTTAAAATATATCATTACAGGTAAAAAGGCTATCTAGTCGCACTCCTTTTTCTGTGTGTTTTACTGTAATAATTTCGTTGTTTGCATCGTGTTCCAAAAATAGGTAATAATTATTATCTGCCGCTAAATTGAGGAAATTTTCTTTTTCATCTAAAGTCAATAAAGGCCTTGTGTCATAACCCATTACAAACGGAATTGGTAAATGACCAACCGTTGGCAATAAATCTGCCATAAAGCAAATAGTTTTTCCTTTATAATGAATCATAGGAATCATTTGTTTGTCGGTATGCCCATTAGCGAAAAAGATATCAAAACCCAAAGCAGAATTTTTCAGAATTTCTTTTTGAGGAAGCGAAGTAAATTTTAATTGACCACTTTCTTCCATAGGAAGAATGTTTTCTTTTAAAAAGGAAGCTACTTCTCGTTTATTAGGTTGTGTAGCCCATTTCCAATGGTCCTGATTGCTCCAAAAATGCGCATTTTTAAAAGCAGGTTCATAACCTGTTTTGTCTTTATTCCACTGTACACTTCCGCCACAATGGTCAAAGTGTAAATGCGTCATAAAAACATCGGTAATATCATCACGATGAAAACCGTGTGCTTTTAAGGATTTGTCAATCGAGTGATCTCCCCAAAGATGGTAATAACCGTAAAATTTTTCGCTTTGCTTGTTTCCCATTCCTGTGTCAATTAGGATTAGGCGATTTCCGTCTTCAATTAATAAGCAGCGTGCTGCAATATCAATCATGTTGTTGGCATCAGCAGGATTGGTTCTGGTCCATAAAGATTTTGGAACAACACCAAACATGGCGCCACCATCCAGCTTAAAATTCCCGGCATTTATAGGATATAGTTTCATGTGTTTATGTTTATTGTTTTGTAATGGTCACATGTAGCATCCATTTAAACATTATACTTGGGTATCCAATTTTAGTTATGGATCTTTCATAAGTATGCAAATTACTAAATAGGAATCGTAATTTGTAAAACGTTAAGAGTTTATTAAGAAATAACTTGTTTTAATCGTTTACCAAAATCAAAGAGCGCCTTAATTTCTTTGATACTTGCGTGTCTTTCTTTACTAAAAACTAACAAAGCTTTTCCGTTAGATTCCACGTGATAATACGGATTGCTTTCAAAAAAGTGCGTGATGTTATCATTAAAATACTGCTTAATTGCTTGTTCGTCTTCGCCAAGTAAGTAAAAGCGTTTTGAAAAATCGTCGTGATCTTGAATTGGAATATCTTTAAAACCAGCAAAAGCATATACTTTTTCAAGAAAGCCTTCTCTATCTAAAGTAAACTCCGGAATGTTGGTGTCTAATTGTATATGAAGCATCGTCGAACGAACCACTTCTTTTGCTATAAATTCTCCTTCAGAAAATTCGATATCAAACATGGTTAATTCTTTATTTTCGGAACAAAGCTGGTTGTTAATATGATTGACATGCTTGGTTTTAAAAAATAAAAAACGATCTAAAAAGGAAACATTTTTTTCTTTTTTAGACACATAACGTAGCCCATAATCTTTGGCTAAGGTTTCAATATTCGTTTGTCTTTTTGTTAAGCTTTTTTTAATAAGGTTTGGCACAGGAAGTAAACGTCTTAATGCAAATGGGTGTTTAGAATCGGTATCGTGAAGATCTAAACCAAGAACTTCAAAATGGCCACCTCTTTTTGAAAATAGTTCTTGATAGTTATTCAAGTTTTCCATAACCGTATGATCTACAAAATCACAAAGCGAAAAGTCTACAATGATATCTTGGTTTTCTGGAACAGCATTTAGTTTTTCTTTTAATCGGTAATAATTTAAGAAGCTACAAAAATGCTTTACACTTACGTAATAATTACCTGCACTATCTTCCTCTTTATACATTAAAACATTTGGTTTTAATACGTTTCTTGCGAATAACGAAAAACTTTTATTGATAAATATATGTATTAAAAAGGTGACTAAAACACCGGAAAGAATACCAGTTATTAAGCCAACTTTAAGGGTTAAAATGAGCGTTACAAAAAAGATGATTAGTTGCTCTCTACCAATAGAAAATATTTTTTTAATGTTTTCTGGAGAGGCTAATTTATAACCGGTATATACCAAAATAGCCATTAAAGCAGGAAGTGGTATTCTAGTTAATTGTGTACTAAAAAGAAGAATGAATATCACCAAAAAAGTGGCATGAAAAAAGTTAGAAGAACGATTTGTTCCTCCGTTATTCACGTTTACAGAGCTTCTTGCAATTACAGTTACCACATTTAAACCACCAAGAAAACCAGAACCAATAGTTGCTAATCCTAAGGCTTTTAAATCTCTATTCACATTAGAACGCCTTTTTTCTGGGTCTAATTTATCTACTGCTTTAATACTTAAAAGGGACTCGATACTAGAAATAAGCGTTAATGCTAAAACACTAGACCAAAACGGAAGACTTCCTATTTTACTAAAATTAACGGTGGGTAATTGCGAAAGGATCTCTTGAAAGGAAGGAATACCAGAAATCATGTATTCCTTGGCTATTGGATTGGCCTCATGTGCAACCAATTCAAAATAATAACTAAAGCCAATAGACAGAATAACAATCCACATTGGCGCAGGAATTAGTTGAAAATATTTATTTCTAATTCTCCCATAAAAAGCCATAATAATAAAGCTTATAACACCCGCTAAAGCGGCAAAAATAAGCCCTGATTTATCATAGTGAATAGCGTCATTTATGGTAACCGGTATTTCTAATAAGTAATCGATGGTATCTGCACGTTTAATCTTATGCGCAAGCATAATGTGAAATTGCTTTCCTAGAATAATGAGGCCGATAGCAGCAAGCATCCCTTGTATAGCAGAAGAAGGAAAAAAATCTGCCAATTTACCCAAACGCAAAAAACCTAGAACCAGCAAAAGTACTCCAGAGCATATAATAGCTGCATATGCACTTTCTAAACCTAAGGTAGTAATAGCGACTAAAAGCACACCAACCAAACCGTTACCCGGACCCGTAATAGTAACATTACTTCCTCCTAGTATAGAAACCAATAAACCACCTACAACAGCGGCAATAATACCAGAAATTGGCGGTGCATCACTAGCCATTGCTAAACCTAAACCTAATGGTAAGGCAATAAGACTTACTACAAAACCAGAAAAAATATTTTTTGGCAATGCTTTAAAAAAAGACACTATTTTCTTTTCTTTTTTTATCATTGAATGATGAGTAGGTCTGTTGGTAATTCGGTTAAAATATGTTCTATATCGTGTGGAAATAAACGATCCCAAAAAGTCATTTTACTTGGCGCATTCATTATCAATAGATCTGCTCTAGCAATCTGTGCATAGTGACCAATAGAGTATCCTTTGGTCCCAAAAATGGGTTGTGATTTTATAACAATGTCTTTGGTATGATCTACCGGTATATTTTTAATAATGTTATTTACTCTCGAGGTTTCCCGAAGTTTTAAACGTTCTTTTACAATATTCGCTTTTCTTAAAGACTTGTCATCATCTACCTTAGTGGTTATTTTGTCTTGTGTAATTTCTTCTACTATTGTAATTTTTTCAGAACCTAAAGCATTTGCTACATAAAAGGCTGTAGCAATCGTTTTTTCCGTTTTTGGATCTTTTAAACCGTTTACCACTACGTGGCTGCAAGGCAACCTTTCTATAGAAGGTTTGATAAGTAATAGAACAGAACATTTTGCTTGACGCGTTATTTTTCTAGCAATAGAACCTACGTAATACTTTAAAAAATTCTCTTGTTTTAAAGCACCTAGAATTAGAAGATCTATTTTTTTTTCTGCGGAAACAGATAAAATAACATCTACTGGATCTCCAGTTTTAAAAACAATGTCATAGGTTAAGGCCTGTGAAATAAAAGGCTCCAAAAGGTTTTTAAATTTCTCAATTTTTTCTGCAGACTCGGCACCAACATGGATAAGCATGAGTTTACTTTGAAACATTAACGCTAAACGAGACGCTTCAAAAACATTAGCTTTTAAATTTGGAGAAAAGGTGACACCAATTCCTATAGTATGAAAAGGTTTTAATAACAATGTGATTTCATTCGTTTTAGGACTTGAAAGATAGTATTTTTTTAAAAACTCTAAACTCATATTGTAAATAGATGTCCATTATAATTGTAATTATTTAGTATTTTCACACAAAAAAAACATAGATGTTAGAATTAGCAGGAATTATTATTTTAGGAATATTGGCGCAATGGGTTGCTTGGAAATTTAAAATACCAGCCATTTTACCTTTAATACTTATCGGTTTATTGGTAGGACCAATTGCTGCAGAATTTTTATCGGAAGATGGCACCAAATGGATTGAACCCATTTGGAATGGAGAAGAAGGCCTATTTCCCGGGGAAAGCTTGTTCTACTTTGTGTCGTTAGCGATTAGTATTGTCCTTTTTGAAGGCGGTCTAACGCTTAGAACAAACGAAATTAAAAACGTAGGACCGGTTATTACAAAATTAATAACCATAGGTTCTTTGGTTACTTTCTTTGGTGCAGCAGTGGCAGCACATTATATCTTTTACTTGAGTTGGGAATTATGCTTCTTATTTTCGGGATTGATAATCGTTACCGGACCAACCGTAATTACACCAATTTTAAGAAACATACCATTAAAAAAAGATGTTTCCGCAGTTTTAAAATGGGAAGGTATTCTTATTGATCCCATTGGCGCCTTGGTTGCTGTATTAGTATTTGAATTTATTACCGTAGAAGGTGGAGGAGAATTTACCAAAACTGCATTTATTGAATTTGGAAAAATTGTTTTATTCGGATTTACCTTCGGATTTACCTTTGCACATGCATTAAATTTTATCATCAATAAAAAATGGGTACCACATTACTTGTTAAATGTATTTGCGTTAGCTGCTGTTTTAGGCGTTTTTGTCTTGGCAGATACTTTTGCACATGAATCTGGTTTATTAGCCGTAGTGGTAATGGGAATGGTTCTAGGGAACTCTAATTCGCCGTACTTAAAAGAACTTCTTTATTTTAAAGAATCTTTAAGCGTTTTGTTAATTTCTATTCTTTTCATATTACTAGCTGCAAATATTAATATGACCGATTTATACTTAATTTATAACTGGAATACTGCCGTACTATTTGCAGTTGTTGTATTTATTATAAGACCTATTGGTGTCTTTTTAAGTACTAGAGGTTCTACTTTAAAAACGAATGAAAAATTGTTTATTAGTTGGGTTGGCCCTCGCGGAATTGTAGCTGCGGGTATTGCGTCTTTATTCGGATTAAAACTAGCAAAAGAAGGAGTTCCTGGCGCAGAATATATTACGCCTTTGGTTTTTATGATTGTACTCGGAACCGTGTTACTAAATGCAACAACAGCGCGTTTGTTTGCAAAACTAGTTGGTGTTTTTTTAACCAAATCCGATGGTATTTTAATTGTTGGTGCTGCTAGAGTTTCTAGATTATTAGGACATTATTTAGAATCTCACGGAAGACATGTCGTGTTAATTGATAGTAATCAGAACAATATTAATAAAGCAAAAGAGCTAGGCTTAGAAGCGATAAGTACAAATATTTATTCCGATTCTTTAATGGATAATATAGAACTGAATGATGTTGGTTACTTAATGGCGCTAACAGGAAACACAGACATTAATAAATATGCTATCGATAAGTTTAGCAAAGAATTTGGAGAAAATGGTTCGTTTAGATTAGTAACGCAAGAGGAAATGAACGATACAAGCAAAAATCCTAAAGAAGGCTTATTTAGTCATACAGACGATTATAACAATTTAGTTACCGTTGCAAAGAACTTTCCTTCTATTCAAGAAATAGATATTGAAAATAAAGAGCATTATAAAAGTTTAATAGAAATTACAAATAGTAACAAAAATATAATTCCTTTATTCTTTAAAGATGATGAAGGAGAATTACATATTATTTCTTCCTACAACACGGAAGTAGAAGATATTGGTGAACATTGCCAATTGGTGTATTTAGGAAAACCTTTTGATGTGGAACATGTTGCATTAATTCCGGAGAAGGTAGAATTATCTTAAACGCTTATTACGATATTTAGTCTTACTAACAAGACGAAAAAAAATCCCTTTTTGCAAAGGGATTTTTTAATATATAAAAGTGATGTTCTATTTTAGTCATTCAGCTTTAAAACAGCCATAAATGCTTCCTGTGGTATTTCGACATTACCAACTTGACGCATACGTTTTTTACCTTTCTTTTGTTTCTCTAAAAGTTTACGTTTACGTGAAATATCTCCACCATAACATTTTGCTGTTACATCTTTACGTAATGCTTTTACGGTTTCTCTTGCAATAATTTTTGCTCCAATTGCT
>JAGPUY010000325.1 GCA_018067265.1 Oceanihabitans sp.
AGTTTACGTTGGTTAAGTTGATAAGTTCTGTTAATCCTATTAGGTGGTTGACATGTATCGAATCTGCTTTTCCGCTCATATCTGTTTTAAAGAATTTAGCGTTTTTATAGGCTCTGGTAATTCTGTTTTCTGCTTTACCGGTTACCATTAAAGTATCAGCATGCATGTACACCGAATCATTTTCTTGTACCGAAATAGCCAAAGCACGTTTGGTGATAAAAACGGAATCTTGGAGTTTGTAAATTTCGGCATAATGTCCTTTTACAATACTATTATTTATGGTGTCTGTAACTTTGATATTATTGGTCGCCGAGGCAAAATTTCGGGTATTGTCAAAATACATACTGTCGCCTTCAAAAAGACGATTTTCATAATCTATACGAGATTTTTTTACCGCATATCCCTGTTTAGTTTCGGTATTATAAAACCCTTTTTCGCAATAGATTTTGCTTTCTTCGGTAACAATAGTGGATGGCCCATAAAGAAAGGCATGACCAGTTTCGGTATAAAAATCTAATTGTTCGGTATCTATTGTGTATTCTGGATTTACGAGTTTTACGTTTTTTACAAATTGGTATTTTTTGGCATTCATATAGAAACGACCAATTTGACTAGTAATGGTTCCAGAGGAATCCCGAACTACTTTTCCGCCACTTTTGTAAAACGATTGTTGCTTTGCTCTATCGAAATATAAAGTATCGGTTGTTAATGTAGAAGCAGGTTCTTTTAAAATAACATCACCACTTGCGAATGCCAGTTTGGTTTTTCCGCTGTACTCTACATATTTGGAGGTCATGTTAATAGTATCTCCTTGTTTCATTTTTACGTTTCCATAGGCTTCCACAAAATTATCGTTGGAGTAGAGTAGTGCTTGGTCACACCACATATCTACACCTTCATGGACGATATGAATTTGTCCAGAATCATCACGAGTCATGATTTTTAATCCAGGAGTATCTGCTTCTTTAAATTCTAAAAATCCAGAATATTTAATTTCTATTTGCTGTTGTGCTTGTGCGAAAGCAAATGAAAGAAGTAGTAATAATGTATATATGTGCTTTACCTTCAAAATCTATAATTTGTGGTAAAAATAACTATTATTATGATGAGTTATTGCAGATTAAGAATTTTTTAATACTAAAAAACCTGTCGAGTATATACAAGACAGGTTTGATTTTCTTTTTTATAAGAATGTACTACATAAAAATAGTCTGTTTTCTATCTGGACCAACAGAAACCACATGAATAGGGATTTCTAATTCTTTTTCAAGAAAAGCAATATAGTCGTTCAATTCTTTTGGGAATTGCGCTTTATCTGTCATTTGTGTTAAATCTTCATTCCAACCTTTAAAGTCTGTGTAGATTGGTTCTAGATTTTCTGGTTCTATATTATAAGGTAAATGCGTAATCGTTTCTCCTTTATATTTATATGCTGTACAAATTTTAAGGGTTTTAAAACCAGAAAGTACATCGCCTTTCATCATCATTAATTTGGTAACACCATTTACTTGACAAGCATATTTAAGAGCGATTAAATCTAACCAACCACAACGTCTAGCTCTTCCTGTAACCGCACCAACTTCATTACCAATGATTGCCATATCTTCACCAACTTTATCAAAAAGTTCTGTTGGGAAAGGTCCAGAACCAACTCTAGTGGTGTAGGCTTTAAAAATACCATACACATCACCAATTTGATTTGGTGCAACACCTAAACCTGTACAAGCTCCAGCTGCTGTTGTATTACTTGAAGTAACAAAAGGATAGGTTCCAAAATCGATATCTAAAAGCGAACCTTGCGCACCTTCTGCTAGGATGGTTTTTCCTGCTTTTTGTGCTTGGTATAAGTATTCTTCCGAATCTATAAATTGTAATTCTTTTAAAACTTTAATAGATTCGAAAAATTCAGCTTCCATTTCTTCCAAATCATATTGCACATCTACATTGTAGAAGGCAATCATCGCTTCGTGTTTGTTAGCTAAAGCTCTGTATTTTTCTTTCCAATCGCTAAGTTCTAAATCGCCAACACGAATTCCGTTTCTACCGGTTTTATCCATGTAAGTTGGGCCAATTCCTTTTAAGGTAGATCCAATTTTTGCTTTTCCTTTAGACGCTTCACTTGCTGCATCTAATAGTCTGTGCGTTGGTAAAATTACGTGTGCTTTTCTAGAAATGATAAGCTTGGTTTTGTAATCAAGATTAAATTGATCTAAACCTTCTAGTTCTTTAGCGAAAACTACAGGATCTATTACAACACCATTACCAATTACATTGATAGATTCGTCGTGAAAAATTCCGGAAGGAATCGTTCTTAAAACGTGTTTGATGCCATCAAATTCTAGGGTATGTCCTGCATTTGGACCACCTTGAAAACGTGCAATAATATTGTAGTTAGCGGTTAATACGTCCACAATTTTTCCTTTGCCTTCGTCTCCCCATTGTAAACCTAGTAGTAAATCTACTGCCATTATAATATAGTTATTTAGTTGCTTTTTTTGTGCCGTAAAAGTAGAGTGAATGGTTTGTGATTTCAATATCAAAAACCTCTTCTATTGTTTTTTTAATCGATTGAATTCTTGGATCGCAAAACTCGATTACTTCTCCTGTATCTGTAAGAATAACGTGATCGTGTTGCTTATCAAAATAAGATTTTTCATAATGTGCCTGGCTTTGTCCAAATTGGTGTTTTCTTACCAATGCACATTCAAGAAGTAATTCTATAGTATTGTAAAGCGTTGCCCTACTAACACGATACTTTTTGTTTTTCATGTTTAGGTACAGCGACTCAATGTCAAAATGTACATCACTGTTATAAATCTCTTGTAGAATAGCGTAACGCTCAGGCGTTTTACGATGTCCTTTACTTTCTAGAAACTTCGTAAAGACATTCTTTACAATTTCCTGGTTTTTTGAATCTGTTTTTACACTCATAATTTCGGCGTAAATTTACACTTTTTATACTCTTTTAACCTTATCAATTCCATTAATTTTTTTAAGGTTATCCATAAGTTTTGTTAATAAGTTTTTGTTTTTGACAACCACATTAATTTTTCCTGAAAAGATACCATCATCACTTTGAAAGCTAATACTTTTCATGTTAACATGCATGTTTGCTGAAATCATTTTAGTAATATTATTTACTAATCCTAAATTGTCAATTCCAGAAAGTATGATTTGCGCAGAGAAATCCTGTTGGCTAGAGTCTATCCATTTTGCAGATAAAATTCTATATGCATAATTAGATTGCATACTTACAGCATTTGGACAGTTCTTTTTATGAACTTTAATTCCTTCATTTATAGTTAAGAAGCCAAAAACGGAATCTCCAGGAATAGGATTACAGCAGACTGCTAATTTGTAGTCTAGTTTTTCTTCCTCTTTACCAAAAACGAGTAAATCGTATTTATTGGTAATTTCGTCTTTTTCAATATCTTCTTTAGTAAGTGGAACTTTTCTTGAAATTTTATTCTTTATATAACTAACAAAAGCATTACTTCTAGACGAAGCATATTCCTTTAGCATGATGTTGTCTATAGCGCCGGAGCCAACACGGTAAAATAAATCTAAACTTGTTTTAAGTTTAAAATGACTTACCATTTCGTTTATAGAATTTTCATTTAAAGTGATTTTAAGTTGTTTTAATTTTCGTCTTAAAATCTCTTTTCCTTCTTCGGCTACCAGTTTTGTGCTTTCTTTTAAAGCAGTTTTAATTTTGCTTCTAGCTCTTGCTGTTGTTGCGTAATCTAACCAGTTTGGATTTGGTTTAGCGTTTTCGGAAGTTAATATATCTACTTGATCACCACTTTTTAATTCGTGACTTAAAGGTACTAGTTTTCCATTTACTTTGGCACCTCTGGTTTTCATACCAACTTCGGTATGAATACTAAATGCGAAATCTAATGGAGTAGCTCCTTTTGGTAAGGATTTTAAATCTCCTTGTGGCGTAAAAACAAAAATCTCTTTAGAATACAGGTTGAGTTTAAATTGCTCTACAAAATCTACAGCATTTGCGCCATGATTTTCTAGTGCTTCTTGTAGTCTGTTTACCCAAGTTTCTAGGCTATCTTCCTTTTCTTCTTTGTTTTTATATTTATAGTGTGCTGCATAGCCTTTTTCTGCAATTTCATTCATCCGTTCACTACGGATTTGTACTTCTACCCAACGTCCTTTTGGTCCCATTACCGTAATGTGTAACGCTTCGTAACCTGTAGATTTTGGCGATGAAATCCAATCGCGAAGTCGTGTTGGATTAGGTCTAAAATGATCGGTTACTATGGAATAGATTTTCCAAGCTAGAAATTTTTCGTTTTCTGGATCACTTTTATAAATAATACGAACGGCAAATTTGTCATACACTTCATCATAGGAAACACCTTGGTTTATTATTTTTCTTCGAATAGAAAAAATAGATTTTGGTCTTCCTTTAATATCGTAATTTAGGTTTTCTTTATCTAGAGAGTTTTTTATCACATCATTAAACTCTTTGATATAGGTGTCTTGATCTTCTTTGCTTTCTTTCATTTTAAGCAAAATATCATGATACACTTCAGGTTCTGTATATTTTAAACCAAGATCTTCTAGTTCGGTTTTGATATTATAAAGTCCGATTCTGTGTGCTAAAGGAGCGTAAATATAAAGGGTTTCGCTTGCGATTTTCACTTGTTTGTCGGCGCGCATAGAATCCATAGTTTGCATATTGTGCAATCTATCTGCTATTTTAATAATGATAACGCGAACGTCATCATTAAGTGTGAGTAGCATTTTTCTAAAATTCTCAGCTTGCATAGAAACATCCATGTCTTTATTAAGCGAAGAAATTTTTGTTAGGCCGTCTACAATTTTGGCAACCGTTTCGCCAAAAAGTTGTTCGATATCTTGAATAGAATAATCCTCATTGTCTTCTACAACATCATGCAGCAATGCAGCGGCAATAGAAGTTGCATCTAAGCCAATTTCTTGAGCTACAATTTTAGCAACCGCAATGGGATGAAAAATGTAAGCTTCGCCAGATTTTCTGCGTTGTTCTTTGTGCGCGTCTACTGCGACTTCAAAGGCTTTTCGGATTAGTTTTTTATCTTCAGTACTAAGCGTTCTGTAGCTTACCTTAAGCAATTCTTTATATGCTTTGGTAATGGCTGCGTTTTCTTTTTCTATTTCTGCATCTGTCATAAGTACTAAAAATAGTATAAAGAAAATTAATGCACAACCCTTTTTTGTTTAAAGTTCTTGATTATAATTAAAATAACTAATTAATGTTTTCAAATTCTTTTTTTATGAAGTCATTCCAAAGAAATTGTTGTTTTTGGTTTAGGTTATGACCTGTTTCTAAATCATAAAGAGAGTCTATTTCTTCTAATTCTTGGTACCAAAAATCCATGATAGATTTAAATTCTCTTTCTGTTAATTTATCTCTGGATTGAATACTATCTTTTATTCGGTTATAGAATATTTTTTTTAAGTCAAAATGACCTTGTTCATGCCTAAGTAAATTTGTGGTAGCATCTGTTACTTTATCTCTTTTCCAAGATTCTTTTTTTGACACCTGAAGAATTATTGCATATTCCGATAAGCTATTTACTTTGTATCTGATTTCTGAGCTAATAGCTGCATCAAATTTCGATTCCATTTCGGGTTCTCCTTTAAAATCATTCCAGTTTAATTTTTTGTAGGAAATAAAATCTAAATCAGCATCTTGCATTAATTTAAGAAAGTTTTCATTAGGAGCAATTATAGCTACGAAAGAAATAATAAAAATAAAAAGGGCAAAGATAGATATTGATTTGAGTTCGTTTTTTAGATTCTTTTTAATGAAAAATATTAGAATTATGCCTATTGGTATTATAACCATAAGGCTTATTAAAAAATGATAAAATGTGAAAAAGAATTTATTTGTTACAAGAGATAATAGAATAAAAATGGAAAGGTAAAATATTCCAGAATCATCTTTCTTGTTACCAATCATTAGTATTGCTCTAAAGAAATAAATTATTGGAAGTACAAATAATACTAAGCTGAGGAAGTATTTAGTAAATGGTACCGATAAGATAAACAACAATCCGAAAACGATAATGAGGAATGAAAAAAGGAATAGCTCAAAGTACTTTTTCATTGTTGTTATTTTCTCAAATTCTGAATTCGCTTTAATAAAGAAGGATGCGAATAATGCATAAACTCATACGCTTTATGCGGCGTTAAATTACTTAGGCTATTTTTAGATAGCTTTTTTAAGGAAGTAATTAAAGGTTCCGATTTATAGGTTGTTTTTGCGAAATCATCTGCTTGGTAT
>JAGPUY010000342.1 GCA_018067265.1 Oceanihabitans sp.
AAATGAAATTTTGGTCTTCTATCTATTGGCGAGCTTAAATATTCGTCACCTTCTAAAACAATAAAATCATTTTCTTCGGTAAGTTTCACCATCACATCAAATCCTTCTAATTGCGCACCAACCATATAATCGACATCACGATCGTGATAATGCATGACGTGTAAAATCATAGAAGTAATAGTTGTTTTTCCATGACTTCCACCAATAACAACTCTAGTTTTGTGTTTCGATTGCTCGTACAAAAACTCTGGATAACTATAGATTTTCAAACCTAACTCTTGTGCTTTTAACAATTCAGGATTGTCTTCTTTAGCATGCATACCAAGAACTATTGCATCTAAATCTGCTGTTATTTTTTCAGGAAACCATCCAAAAGATTCTGGTAAAAGGTTTTTAGCTGCTAATCTAGATTTTGAAGGTTCAAAAATAGTATCATCACTTCCTGTTACTTGATATCCTTTGTTATGTAATGCTAGTGCTAGATTGTGCATTGCAGATCCGCCAATAGCTATAAAATGTACGTTCATGTTTTAATTTTCAAGAGGAATCAAAGATAGTTTTTTGACCTGAATTTCGCTAATTTTAGGGAATCTGTTGTTATAATTTATTACATACGAACCGCTAAATTATTAAAGAGATTGGCTTTGGTTTCAAAGTAACTATTTTCTAATATAATTGCTTTTAAACGCGCATCCATAAGTTTACTTTCTCTGGAATTTACTAAAAACAAAGAGCTTTCGCCTAACGTAAATTTACGCTCTTCGGCAGCTACTAATTCTTGGTAATCCTGAATCATTTTATCTGTTAAATCATTTTGAATGCTATACGATTGCAATTCGTTTTTTATAGCATCTACCTTATTTTTAATACTTAATTTAGACCAAGTAATATCTAAAGAGGTGTTTTGCATTTTTAGATTTGCTAGTTTTAAATCGCCTCTTTCTTTTCGTAAAAACAGAGGGAAACGCATCGTTACAGCAGTTTTATAATTGGTAGTATTAAAACTATTTGTAGCCTCTGGTGTTTGTGACAAAAAATTATATTGCAAATCTATTTTAGGCAATAACATATTCGCTTTTAAACGTTTTTCTATTTTTAAACTTTCGTATTTATAACTTAAAGATTTTACTTTTGGATGTGCTTCTAAATCAAAATCATAAATCGCTAATTCTGAAATACTCAAACTAGCATCAATACTTTCTTCACTATTTACATTCGGAATTATATTGTCTTGCAACTCGACTGGAATATTATTTTCTAACCACAAATAATTAGATAGCTCTAAAGTTGCTTTCATTAGTTTTACTTTGGCTTTTTCTAATAACAATTCTCTTTCGCTTACCACAATTCTTGCTTCCACTACATCTATTGCTGCACTTTCACCGACTTCTACATTTTTCTTGACACCATTAAATCGCACCTGTGAATTAGTCAAAAACTCATTATACAGTTCCACTTCGTTGTATGCTTTTAACCAATCAAAATAAACTAATGAAGCTTGGTACAAAATGTTATTTACCATAATATCCCGATCTACTTGCGCTTGTTGCTTAAAAAGCTTTGCTTGTTTTAAGGAAGCCATCCGCTTGTTAATAACAAGGCCTTGCGCCACCGAAAACGAAATTCCTGCACTATACAAACCGTCTTGAGGAAGTGTGGATTCCGGATTTAAATACACGCCATCTGCTTCTTCAAAATTTGCCTTAAGTTCAATGCCGTACCAAGTCGGAATTTTAAAAGAAGTATTTAATTTATCGTAATACTCCGTTTCTTTAAATTTCTTCCGGTTATAATCTAAAGCTAATTTAGGGTCGAATGCACCTCTTGCTTTTAATAGTTTCGCTTCGCTTTCGCTAATTACCAATTGCGCTTGTTTAGCAATAGGATGGTACTTTTTCACAAATGCTAAATACGCGTCAAAACCCAAGACAGAAAGCTCTTCTTGCGCAAAAAGCATACTCGAAAAACAAAGCAAAAGTATTGTTATTTGTTTTTTCATGCTTTTGATTTTTTATCTGTTTTATTCGTTTCTGGCTGGTAATAATTTGGAGGAAAACCATTTAGTTTTCGCCATAGTTCAAACCAAATTGGCACATCTTCTAATAAAGCCATTGTTTTGGCTCCAGAACCAACACGAATAGCTTCTGGCCAAATATTATCCTCTGCATCTGGAGCCAATAAAACTCTAAATTTTCCATTTGTACTTATAAAATTTTCTATGGCAATTACTTTTGCGCCATAGGTTCCATAAGACACGTTTGGCCAACCACTAAAGACAATTGCTGGCCAACCGTCAAACTGTACACGCACTTTTTCACCAACATGTAACAATGGTAAATCTAAAGGTTTTACGTAGGTTTCTACAGCTAAATCATATTGCGATGGCATGATATTAACCAAACTTTCACCTTCTTTAAAGGTTTCGCCCAAACCGCCACGAATGGCTTTATTTATAAACCCGTTTTGAGGTGCAGTTACATAACGAAGCTTGTTTCGCATTTCGTAATTGGAATAACTCGTTTCTAATTTACTGACTTGTGCTTCGGTATCAAACTGACTAGATTGCGCTGTAAATTTATCGCTTTGCGCTTTAGAAACTTTATCGTTAAACGAAGCATTAACACTTGCAATTTCTACTCGCGCATTAATAACATTGTTTTTACTTGCCAATAGTTTATTTTCTTGTGAAATAAGCTTTGCTTGTGTTTCTTGAAGCTTCAACCTTTTTTCTTCTACATCTTTTAATGCTTTTAATCCTTCTTCTTGAAGTGTAGCTATACGGTCGTATTGTTTCTCTGCAATTTTTAAATTGGTATTTGCTGCTTCCAAATCGATACTATCACTTTTTACTTTTAAATGGGATTGTAGTAATTTGTTTTTGGCTTGTTCCAACTTCAAAGATCTAGTTGCATTTAATGCTGCTATTTGCCTATCTAACGCTTTTACTTTTTCAGAATAAGAAGTTACAGATGCATTTTTAGAGTTTATTTGATTTCCGGTTCTTACTACTAGATTAGGATCAAAATAATCACTTTTCACTTCAGAAATTTCTAGAATAGTATCTCCTTTTTTCACTTGATCTCCTTCTTGCACAAACCATTTTTCAATTTTTCCAGGAATTGGAGATTGTATCGTTTGTGGCCGCTGATCTAACTTTAAAGTAGTTACTTGTCCTTGACCACTTATGTTTTGTGTCC
>JAGPUY010000343.1 GCA_018067265.1 Oceanihabitans sp.
TCTCTGAGTTGTGAAAATAAAGGATTGTAAACAGTACGCTTTTTCGCAAATCTAGGATTCCATTCCTACTTTCTTAGGAATTAATTTTTCTCTAAACGATCTCTTTCTTTACGTCCTTTAGTGCGCTCGTTGGTTTCTAAAGTCGTATTTCCAAATTTATAACTAAAGCCAAGCTTTATATAGCGATTGTCTAGATTTGAGTATCTGGAATTGTTTTGATCTAAATATTTAGCGTTTACCGTAAAATCTTGTGCGTTAAACAAATCTGATGCGGATAAGGATAGCGTCGCTTTTTTCTTTAAAATCGTTTTTTTGATTGCCAAATTTGTTGCGAGCCTACCGTCTACCGTTTGAAAACCCTGTTGGTTTTTACCTAAATATACAATAGCCAAGTTAGCAGATAAACTCTTGTCTCTTAAAAAGGAAAAATCATTACTTAATTCTGAATAATTAGACCAAGTATCTGTTTTTAAACGCTCATTATTTAATGTTGCCAAATCTTGAACGTTATAAAATGAGGTTGCGAAGTAAACAAACCAATTTTTGGAAACGTTAAAATACGTTGAAAAATCAAAACCATACTCTACCGTGTTACGTAAGTTTATTGGTGTGAAAATAATTTGATTTTCTACATTATCTTGAATGGGCAATTCTAAAAAATTAGCGTCGCTGTGGTTATAATATGCTTCAAAGGTATATTTCTCGTTTATGGTTGTTCCCAAAACGAAATGATCTACAAATGCTGGTTGTAAGTTTGGATTACCTGTAACTATAGTGTTATCATTTAAATAATACTTAAAAGGATTTAAACTTTGATAGCTTGGTCTATCTACATACCGTTTATAATTAACATATGTGTTTACTTTTTCTGTAAGTTGATGTTTTAAACTAAACGTAGGAAACCCTTTAAAATAATCTTGTTTGTTTTCTTCGTTTGTAATTGGCGACGCTCCTTTAATATTTGTTTGCTCTATCCTAAAACCAGCAGATAAACTCCATTTTTCCCATTTCTTTTCATAACTAAAATAAGCAGCAAGAATATCTTCGTTATAATTAAAAGCATCCGAATTATCGGTATTCAACGTTTCGCTGCTTCCTACTACATCAAACTGTGTTATATCGCTTTCGCCGATAATAAAAGAGGATTTAATTCCGGCAGAAAAAGAAGAAGTTTCATTGATTGTTGCACTATAATCTAATTGCGAAGTGTAAATATCTGTTCCTTGATTTGCCTTGGTGTTAAATGCATTAGATGTATTATTCGAAGTATCTTCATAAAAATACCTGCTCAAAACGCCTTGTTTCCTGTTGTAGTTATAAACGGTATAGTGCACATTTAAAGATAATTTCGCTTCGTTTTTAAACGTATGAACATAATCTAAATCAAAGCCTAAATTATGTTTTCTGTCTCTAGATAAATTACTAGACTTGAAATTGTTAGGCGACGATGTTACGTCATCTTCTATTACCGTTTCGCTATTAATTTTATATTTATAATACGGCAGAAATAATAAATTAGTAGAAAAACTCAAGGTATTAGCATCATCAAAAAAGTAGTCTAAATTCAGATTAAAATTATGCGTTTTAGACCATGTGTTTCTATCAATATCTGTGGTCCATTTTTCAGAAATAGCATCGTTTTCTAAAAAATTAACGATTTCATGACTCTCTCTATTTATCTTACTTTGTGTAAAGCTATAATTAGCAAACACATTAATTTTTTCCGTTTTATAAAAATTCGTTGTTCCTACATTGCTCCTAGGAAAAACACCTTGTGTGTAATTTGTAAAAACAGAACCTCGATAACCTGTAATTAAATTCTTGTCCATTACAATATTTAAAACAGCACCACTGGAAGCATCATATTTTGAAGGAGGATTTGTAATCACTTCAATAGATTTAATACTGTTTGCCGGAGAACCTTCTAGTAATTGCGCTAATTCATCCCCAGAAAGATGTACTTTTTTATCATTTATATACACTGTTGGAGAGGCATTTTTTATTCTAATACTATTGTCTATAACCAAAACACCTGGCGTACTTCTTAAGACTTCCAGCATAGTACCTTCACTTAGGGCTGTATTTGCCACATTAAAAATTAAACGATCCGCTTCTTTTTTAACCGATGGTTTTTTTACAACAACAGCTACTTCGGCTAAATTTTGTTTCGTTTCTAATAAGACAATAGTGGCAAGATCTACGTTTTTATCTATTTGAATTACTTTGGTGTAGGTATTAAAACCAATAAAGGAAACTTTTAAAATGTAATTGTCTGGTTTTATTTTATTTAAAAAAAAATCACCTAAATTATTACTACTCGTTCCAGATATAATGGTAGAGTCTTGCTTACTTAAAAGAATAATATTAGCATAAGAAATAGCTGTGTTTTTTGAGTCATAGATTTTTCCATTTACAGAAAAGTCCTGACTAAACACACTTAAGGGAATTATAATCAATAAAAATAAAACACTTTTTTTTAGATTCAAAATAATATTAGAATTTAAAACGCAAGATACCAATAGTTTCGCACTTTTTTTTATGGTTTATCCATAAATTTTTGTTTATTTTTCCTACAAAACAAAAGTGTGAAAAAGCATAATAAATGCACTATATTTGCAAATCTTTTACAGTAGAGAATAGGATTATGAAGCACATTAGAAATTTTTGCATTATTGCACATATTGATCACGGAAAAAGTACACTTGCCGATCGTTTACTCGATGCAACAGGTTCTGTTACTGCCCGCGAACAACAAGCACAACTTTTAGATAGTATGGATTTAGAACGCGAACGTGGTATTACCATCAAGTCGCACGCCATACAAATGGAATATACGTATGAAGGACAAGAATACATCTTGAATCTTATTGATACTCCTGGTCACGTAGATTTCTCTTATGAGGTTTCTCGATCTATTGCTGCTTGTGAAGGCGCTTTGCTAATTGTAGATGCTGCGCAAAGTATTCAAGCACAAACCATTTCGAATCTATATTTAGCGCTTGAGAATGATTTAGAAATTATTCCAGTTCTAAATAAAGTAGATTTACCAAGTGCAAACCCTGAGGAAGTAACAGATGACATTGTAGATCTTTTAGGTTGTGATCCAGAAGAAGTTATTCACGCAAGTGGAAAAACTGGTTTTGGTGTCGAAAATATTTTAAAAGCAATTATAGAACGTATTCCTGCTCCAAAAGGAGATCCGGATGCACCTTTGCAAGCCTTAATTTTTGATTCTGTTTATAATACGTTTAGAGGTATTGAAACGTATTTTAGAGTTTTTAATGGCGAAATCAAAAAAGGACAAAAGATAAAGTTTGTTGCTACAGATAAAGAATATACTGCAGATGAAGTTGGTACTTTAAAGCTAACACAAGTTGCAAAACAAAGTGTAAAAACTGGGGATGTAGGTTATTTAATTACAGGTATTAAAACTGCCAAAGAAGTAAAAGTTGGGGATACAATTACCGATTTTGCAAACCCGACTACCAATATCGTTGCAGGGTTTGAGGATGTAAAACCAATGGTATTTGCAGGAATATATCCGGTTGACACCGAAGATTACGAAGAGCTTAGAAACTCTATGGAAAAATTGCAGTTAAACGATGCTTCTTTAGTTTTTGCTCCAGAAAGTTCTGCTGCTTTAGGCTTTGGTTTTCGTTGTGGATTCTTAGGAATGCTTCACATGGAAATTATCCAGGAACGTTTAGAGCGCGAGTTTGACATGACCGTTATTACAACGGTTCCCAATGTATCTTACAACGCCTTTACAAACAAACATCCAGACACACCATTTATAGTAAATAACCCTTCTGATTTACCAGATCCTTCTACCGTAAATCGTGTGGAAGAACCATTTATTAAAGCTACGATAATTACAAAATCGGACTTTGTAGGTAACGTAATGTCGCTTTGTATTGAAAAGCGTGGTATGATTATCAATCAAACGTATTTAACGTCTGTTCGTGTGGAATTGACTTTTGAAATGCCTTTAGCAGAAATTGTTTTCGATTTTTATGATCGATTAAAAACAGTATCTAAAGGATATGCTTCTTTTGATTATCATCCAATAGGAATGAAGGTATCAAAACTAGTACGTTTAGATGTCTTATTAAACGCACAGCCAGTAGATGCGCTTTCTGCTTTAATACATGCAGATAATGCACATAATATTGGTAAAAAAATGTGCGAGAAATTAAAAGAACTTATTCCTCGTCAACAGTTTGATATTCCAATTCAAGCAGCAATTGGAGCAAAAATTATTGCAAGAGAAACCGTAAAAGCATTACGTAAAGATGT
>JAGPUY010000369.1 GCA_018067265.1 Oceanihabitans sp.
TCGTCATATCCTAAAACATCTGCTGTGTTAGAATAGGTTGCTTTGTCTTCAATAAAGGCATTGTAAAAAGGATCTTCGTCTTGCAGTAAATGTTGTGCTTCAAAAGAAAAGATATTGTTTTCGTTTAAGGTATAGTAGTAATTTAAATTCTGATTAATACTATATGGCGTTTGCTCTTCTATCTGATCTACTTGTCCTAAAACAGATGAATTGAAAAAACGATTTTGTGTTTGCTTCGATAGCCTTCCGAAGATATCATAATCCAATTGATTATTAGCATTTGGCTTATACACCGTACTTAATTTTAGTAAGCCTAAATTACTTTCTTGCTGTGTGTAATTGGTAGTAGATTCGTCTGGAATACTCAGTTCATCATCGGTATAAGTAACTTCATTATTCTCACGAATTGCGGTTTTGGTTCCGGAGAAAATCCCGAATCCGCTAAACGTTAATGCTTTGTTTGGCGTATGACTAAAGTTTGCCGCAGCGAATTTAGTATCGATACTTTCAGCTTTATTATTGGTTGTATTTAAAAAACCTAAACTGTTATCGCCTAAACTAATATTGGTTCCACTACTCTGACTTAGGTTTCTAAAGCCTCCTGTAAAATTAAAATAGTCTCTACGTGTAAAGGCAATTTCACCGGTATTATTTAAATCCCCAATAAAATTGATACTCGTTTTTGGGCTGTAGAAAAAGAGTTTGGGTTGCACTTTATATAAGCCGTCATCACTTGCAATTCCGGCTCCAACCGTAATATCTCCAAACCAGAATTTATCTTTTCCTTCTTTCAGTTTGATATTAATCGCAATATTATCATCGTTATTGGTAACACTACTTAATTGCCCTACTTCACTAAAGTTTTTAAGAACTTGCACTTTATCTACGGCATTGGAAGGAATATTTTTCGCCGCTAATTTGGTGTCTCCATCAAAGAAATCTTTTCCGTCTACCATGATTTTAGTAACCTTCTTTCCTTCTACTTCAATCTCACCATCGTCTGTAATTTCAACACCTGGAAGCTTCTTTAAAACATCTTCTAGTTTTCTTTCGGTTCCAGTTTTAAAAGAATCGGCGTTATACACAATGGTATCTCCTCTTACGGTTACCGGCATTTCATAAACGAGTTCTACTTCGTCTAGAGTATTATCGTCTTGCAAAGTGTAATCTCTAGTAAGGTCTTCTTCTTTGGTACTAAAAAGATCTTCGGTCGTTTTCATACCAATATAACTCACTTGTATTTGGTAGCTAGAATTCTTCTCTAAAGAGAGTTTATATCGTCCGGTATCATTGGTAATCCCGTAAGAATCTAATGCTTTTGTTTCTTGATTTATGGCAACAACATTGGCAAGCTCTAAAGGGTTACCAATACTATCTTTTACTATACCTTCTACTCTAACTTGGGCAAAAGTGCTGCTGACTATTAAGCAAATTAGTAGGGTTATTATGTTTTTCATTTGTTGCTTTTTGATTGGTTTGTTTATGGTTAAAATTAGCGACCTCTTCCTGGACGTCCGCCACCACGACCACCACGACCGCCATACATTTCGCGCATTTCTTCCATCTTTTTAGTTACGGTTTCTACATACTCTTCTTTGGTAACTTCTTTCCCTTTAGAAGGCGCTTTAATGTTATCCTTTTCGGAAGGGTTTAATACTATTTTTGAACAAAGAATCGTTGTTCTATCGGCGTTAATTTCTAAGATTAAACCTGGAAGTCCCCAATATTCTCCCGGACCTTGATTTACCGGAATTTGCATCGTGTACCAAGCAGTAACTTCTATTTCTTTTGGCACTTCTACTTCTTCCACTGGTTTATCTACACTTGTACTATCGGTTTTCTTTTCTGAAGCGTCGTTATTTCCGCCTCTTCCTCTAGGTCTGAAACTTGAAAAATCTGTTTTATCTACAGCTTTCATGGTGGTCGCTTTCATAGCCATATACTGACCAATTTGTTTGGTTTCCCCAGTCATTTTCCATTTTAATTTTGGTAACGAATCTTTAATTAAAAACTGTTTCCCAAAAAACTCTTGCTCTTGTAATAACTGATTGGTTTGTACATTTTTGTATTGTTCTCCTGCCGAAAAATTAGCTGCAAAACCACCAAAACCTCTACCCTGAGATCCTCCAGGCGCTACTAGTTGTTCTTCTTCTTTATAAATAGATTCTGCTTTATTGAAAGTCAGAATGTAACTTTTTTCTAGAAAGCTTTTCATACGCTCCATAAATGCTTTTTTTCTATCTGCAGGCATATCTGGACCACCAAAGTTTTCCATATCGATAGTCGTTTTGGATTCGTAATACGCTTTACCTTGAAAGTCTTGTTGCGCAAAAGTGTATGCACTAGAAAAAAGCGCAAAGCAGATAATAGATAGAATTTTGAATGTTTTCATTTTAAAGCGTTTGTAGTTTTTATGTATAATAATATTTTTACTGACTTTGGTAAGACCTTAAAAACGACAAAACGTTTAAACTTCAAATGTTAAAGTATTCTTAAAAAATCTATCCGCCAATAAGGATAACATTGCTTCCATCCCTTTTTCTAGAATGCATACGATCCATCATTTCCTTGTTTTTCTTCTCCATGATGGCATCAAATTTTTCTTGGGAAACCACTTTTCCTTTCTCAGGTTCTTTAATTTCGATAGTTTCTTTAGGATTCATTATAATTTTAGAACATATTAAAGTGAGACTACCATCATTGATCTCTAGTATAAGTCCGGGCAAACCATGAAAATTTTGTGGCCCATTATTCACTGGAATTTGCGGTGTATACCAAGCAGTTGTAGTTCTTTCTTCTTGGACGGTTTCTAAGCTTCCGTCGATAAAAATTTTTGTTTCTACTACTTCCGAAAACGTAGCTTTATAACAGGTGTATTCACCAATACTTTTGGTTTCATTCCCTAATTTCCACTGGTTATTATTTAGGCTGTCTTTTACCAAAAACTGCTTATTAAAAATTTCCGATTCCTCGACATACCTATTCTCTTTTATGTTTTTATACAGCACATCGGAACTCGATTCTACCATGATTTTAAATCCGCCAGAAGAAGGCGTAGGAGCAGCAAGTTTTTCGTTTTCTTTATAGATAGATTCGTTTCTAGTAAAGGTGAGCGTGTACTCTCTTTGCATTTGTTTTTGAAGCTGCTCTTGAATTTGCTTTTGCATCGCTTTACTCTGATTATCATTTCCTTTTAAATCTATTTTACGATAAGATTTATAAGTTGCTACGCCTTGAAAATCTTGCGCGAATAGGCTTGTTGAAAAAACCATTAGCAGTAAAAGAATGCATGTGTTTTTAAATGTCATAACTTGTGTTTTTTGATTAGTACACCGCAAATATGAAACTATAAACACCTTTTAATAGTTAACGAGTGTTAACTAGTGTTAAGCGATTGGTTTTATAGGGTTTTTACTTATACATTTGAAATATGAATACAAAAAAATACCGTTGGATTCTATATTTAATCCTTACTACTATTGTACTAACGATAGTAGTACAATGCTATTGGAATTATAAAAACTACCTACAAAACAAGCAGCATTTTAGTAATAATGTGCAAACGAGTTTAGACAATGCCTTAGATGCGTATTATGCAGATTTAGCACAATCGACTAAACGCATAACCTTTATTGACAGTGAAACTAGCAACATTAATATCCATAGCAAACCACATAAAAATGCAGATTCTCTCTTTCTTTTGCTTGAAAAAAAATACAAAGAAAAACTGGGAGAAGACATCACTGGCTTTACGCAAATGCAAGATTCTAGTAGCGGGTTTACCTATTTAAAGGAAGGCAATACCACCAAGCAGATAAAAGTGATTTGGGATGAAAAAGAAGCC
Organism: Oceanihabitans sp.; assembly: GCA_018067265.1. Taxonomy (GTDB): domain Bacteria; phylum Bacteroidota; class Bacteroidia; order Flavobacteriales; family Flavobacteriaceae; genus Oceanihabitans. The sequence continues at coordinate 3,845 of JAGPUY010000369.1, forward strand.
GATAGTTTAGAATTCACAAAAAACATTTCTTCCATTTACATATCCATTATAGAGGATACTTTAAACTTCTCCAAATTAAATCCTTTAGTCATAAAAGAGTTACTACGAAAAGAAATAGCGATTCCGTTTACGCTAAAACATTTTAAAAACGACAGTATTATTAATACTTCTAGTAAAGCTATTGTCCCTATTCATTATTTAACGACGACCTCGAAATCTAAGTTTTTAAAACCGAATGAAAAAATCACGATGGCTTTCCCTAATGCCACAAAAATTATTTTAAAAGAAGGGCTATTAGGCATGTTGTTATCGCTCGTATTCGCCTTAGCTATAATTTCAAGCTTGTTCTATTTATTGAAAATTATTAAACATCAAAAGCAACTAGCAGAAGTAAAAAATGATTTAATAAGTAATATTACGCATGAATTTAAAACGCCAATTTCCACCATTAGCGTGGCTTTAGAAAGCATTAAAAGTTTCAACGCCAAACAAGACAAAGAGAAAACTTCCAACTATCTAAATATTTCTACCAATCAATTAGCCAAGCTAAATACAATGGTTGAAAAATTATTAGAAACAGCCACGCTAGATAGCGAGAGTTTACAATTGGTAAAAGAAAAATATAATATTACCGATTTATTGCAGTCGATAGTAGATAAACACCAATTGCATCTCGCTAATAAGCGCATTCTTTTGCAAACAAATAAGAAAGAAATTTTAGCCTTTGTAGATGTTTTTCATATAGAAAACGCCATTAATAATATCGTCGATAATGCGATTAAATACGGCGGAAATAAAATCACAATCCAATCAGAGCAAAACACACAATTCTTTATTATTCGTGTATCGGACAACGGAAACACATTAACCAAAGCTAATAAAGAAAAGATATTTGAACAGTTTTATCGGGTTCCGAAAGGGAATATTCACAATGTAAAAGGCTTCGGAATTGGTTTGTATTACACCAAGAAAATCATTGAAAAACATGATGGAACGATTCAATTAGATCTAGAAAATAAACAAACAACCTTTAAAATAACACTTCCTAATGCATAAACCAATCACCATATTATTGGCAGAAGACGAACCTGCTTTAGGACAAATCATTAAAGAAAGTTTAGAAACCAGAAACTTTAACGTATTGCTTTGTGATAATGGAGAAACCGCCTATTCTACCTACAAAAAAGAACAACCAGAACTATTAGTTTTAGACGTTATGATGCCAAAAAAAGACGGCTTTACTTTGGCAAAAGAAATTAGAACCGAAGACGATACCATTCCTATTATCTTTCTAACTGCAAAATCACAAACACAAGATGTGGTAGAAGGTTTTACAATTGGCGGTAATGATTATCTGAAAAAACCCTTTAGCATGGAAGAACTTATTGTTCGAATTCATAATTTAATCGATAGAACGAAAGTTCAGAAAACAGCCGAAACACTTCGCCTCGGTGATTTTACATTTCACTTTCCAAAGCAAACACTGCAATATAAAACCGAAGCTGCGGTGCAACTCACCCATCGAGAAGCACATTTGCTATTTCATCTCTTAAAAAACAAAAACCAAGTATTAGATCGATCCTTAATACTAAATAAACTTTGGGGAAATGATGATTTTTTTAACGCCAGAAGTATGGATGTTTTTATTAGCAAGCTCCGAAAAAAGCTAAAACAAGACACTACTTTACAAATAATAAATGTGAGAGGCTTCGGTTATAAATTAATTTGCTAAAAGTGGTTCAATTTTTGTACTTTCCGTATTCCTATGAAAAGTATATATATCCTATTCTGTTTCCTCGTATCTATTTCCGCTTTCGGACAAAAATCCATAGATGCTATTTTTCTGCAAAAAACAGAATTCCCAATAACAACCATTGTTGCTATGGATAATTTTGGAACCCAATACCATCTAGACTATGACATTCTATATAAAAAGGAACCAGAAAACACCACCAGTTATAGCAATGTACAGTTGGGTGAAATCACCTCAGCAAACGCATTTAACCCATTAAAAATAAATGTGTTTTATAAAGATTTTAATACGGCTATTATTTTAGATAATCGGTTAGCCGAAATCTTTAAAATAGACTTCAATACCACAAAACCGTATAAAAGTGTGTCGCTAATTTCTACAGGAAACGATAATACGCTTTGGCTTTTTAATCAGAATACCCAGCAATTGGAAGTCTATGATTATAAAATTAATAAAACAAGAGCCACCACACTGCCCGTACAATCGACTGTTTTAGACCTAAAAAGCAACTTTAATTTCTGCTGGCTGCTTACCGAAAACTATTTATATAAGTACAATTACTTTGGTAGTTTGACGCAAAAAATTAAAAATGAAGGTTTTACAGCCATAGAAGAAGACAACGGAAATCTAGTTTTAAAAAAAGAAAACAGCCTTTATTTTTTACAAAAAAACACAGAGCAGTTCCTAGAAATCAAAATACCAAATTTGTTAATAAATCAGTTTTTACTAACCAATGAAACCTTGTATATTTGCCAGGAGAAAACCCTTTCTAAATTTCAACTAAAAATAAAATAAGATTATGCACGTTGCCATAGCAGGAAATATTGGTGCTGGAAAAACCACGCTTACAAAATTACTAGCCAAACATTATAAATGGGAAGCCCAGTTAGAAGACGTAGTAGACAATCCTTATTTAGACGATTTTTACAACCAAATGGAACGTTGGAGTTTCAATTTACAAGTGTACTTTTTAAATAGTAGGTTTCGTCAAGTTTCCGATATTCGCCAAAGCGGTAAAGACATCATTCAAGACAGAACCATTTACGAAGATGCACATATTTTCGCACCCAACTTACACGCCATGGGTTTGATGACCAATCGTGATTTTGAAAACTACAAATCGCTTTTCGATCTTATGGAAAGTTTTGTTCAAGGTCCAGATTTACTAATTTATTTACGTAGTTCTATTCCTAATTTGGTGTCGCAAATTCACAAACGTGGTCGCGATTATGAAAACTCGATAAGCATCGATTATTTAAGCAGATTAAATGAACGTTATGAAGCTTGGATAACTCGATACGACAAAGGCAACCTATTAATTATTGATGTAGATAACCTGGATTTTGTAGATAATCCAGAGGATTTAGGTTTTATCTTAAATAAAATTGATGCAGAAATAAACGGATTATTTTAATCTATTCACTATAATAATTTGGGCGTTACCACAAGGGTCGCGCTATTCACTATATCTTTTTATTTAACAAACGCTTCATTTACATGGCAAGCGAACTTTGTTATACTATTTTTCAAGCTCATTAAGGCTCAAAACGACAAATAAAAAGGATGCCGTTGCTATCGCTAACGCAACAGGATTATACATAAAAAGAGCTACGCCTTTTAGGACAAACCATCCGCTTTTTTGTTACAACAAAAAACCACCTTCCTTTAGCTAAAGGAAGGTGCTGGAAATATTACTAATTTCAGCAAACCTTTACTCCATCCTTTTCTTCTTGTTTTTACACTACGCAAATAAACAGCTTTTATTCCCGAAGGAAACTGCGCTGCTATTTTTATACAAATATTCCTATCAGAAACATTACTATCCTTAATTATAATGAAAGGTCCAGCGATCCTTGCCGACCTACTATCCGATAGTAAAAACCATAAAAAGTACAGGAATACTATAAAATGGAAAATGATTATGTTCTAAAACCAACACTTCTAATCGCATAGACTTAAAGAAAACATCTATACATCTGCACAGACAACCCATGACTTCCATAACCTACTTATTCTTAGGATTTATAACCGCTGTAATTGGCGCGCTTCCATTAGGAACCACTAATGTTGCGGTTATTAATACCACCATAAAAGAAAACATTCAAAGTGCTTTAAAAATTATCTACACAGCAGCTTTAGCCGAATTAATTTTAGTGCTAATAGCGCTTCAATTTAATATGCAAATTGAACATTTTATAGATAGGAACATTTGGGTGCAATTCGCTATTGCCCTGCTATTATTAGGCGTTGGAATTATTCTTGTTTTAGGAAGAAAGGAATGTATTAAAGATGAGAATGGCGAATGCATTATTATAAAAAAACGATTTAACCTTTCGAAACAAATGCTAGGTTTTATCTTGGGTTTGGTGAATCCAACCGTATTGATTTACTGGATTTTGGTTATTTCTTTTTTAAAGAAAAAAATGCTTTATTTAGATATAAGCATGGCATACACTTTATTAATACTATTCCTGTTTGGTATCTATTTAGGAAAAACAATGACATTATATGGTTACGGTAAATTCAGTCATAGACTAAAACTTAAAATGAAAAACATAACTACAAAAATCAATCGAATAATAGGAGTTTTATTAATAACCGCTTCCCTTTTTCAGTTTGCTAAATTATTTTATTCTTAAGGTATAGATAATAAAAGAGCAATACGTGCATACTTATTTTACAAACCCATTTTCACGCGCATGTCTAATGGCTTGCGCACTACTTTCTACTAACAAAGCAGGAGTCGTTTTATAATTTGCAAGCAACCCTTTAACACGAATCATTTTCTTTTTATGTTTTACGCTACGTAGATAAATCGCTTTTATTCGTTCCGGAAACAATTCCGCTATTTCTATATAAATATCTGGATCATGCTCCCCACTATCGCCAATTAAAATAAAAGGTAAATCGGGATAAGTCTTTAGCAAATCTAAAATCTCTTTTTGCTTTTGAGGTTTTTCATCTACTTTTTTTCGTTTAAAAACATCTTTAAAACTTCGCAATAATATGGGACCTTTCGGGAAATTGTTTTGCTTTAAAAACAATGCTAAGTATCTATATAAATTCCACGGACTATGACTGACATAAAATATAGGGTTTGCATTTTCGCCAGACTTACCGCGATGTAATAAATGATAAAAATCTGCTGCACCTTCCAAAGGCAAACGCATTTTTGCAGATTTAAAGAAGGTATTATAAAGCACACGCCATTTTAAGGTAGAAACCACTCCGGTATGCAAAATAGTATCGTCGATATCACTAGCAACACCAAAATCTATATGGTTTGAAGGTATTAATATTTCGGCAGGAAACCGGTTATCCTTTTGTATGTTTCCTTTAATAGAAACATCGTTAAAAGCGACTTCACAATGCAACCAACCTTCGGCATTAGCCATTACTTTTAGATCTTGTACATCTGCTTTTACTTTAAAATAACCATGCCCATCACTCGTGGTTTCTAAACGCTTTCCATTTGGTAATTGTACCGTAATACCAACATGTTTTAATTCATCACTTTCTAATCGTTTCCAAGTATTCACTAACACGCTAAAAAAACCTTGCTGTTCTAAATCTATGGATTCGTCTTCTAGAGCTCTTCCGCGCAAATAAAAGTGCGCATCGGTTCCATAGCTTTGAAATGCAATAATTTGAGCGGGATCTTTTCTAAATAGCCTCATGAATAATTCGTTGCTTCAAAATAACAAAAAACCACGCATAAAGCGTGGTTTTAATTTATAAAATATAAAGGAACTTATTCTTTTACATCCATTATTTTGATCGTTATATCTTTTGCGGAATCTTCTATCGATTTAAGTACGTCGTTAAAAGCACCTTCTATAACTTCGGTGGTAACATCCTCCACACCGTTTGTAATATTCACGGTGGTAATCGTTCCTTTAGCAGTACCATCTGCCATTTTTTGAATAGCAGCTTTATGTATTACTTCCGTATTGGCATCGCTTACTACGTTTTCTACACGAATCTCATCGGTTACTGCCGTTCCATCTTCTGCATGTCCGCCTAAAATAGGAGCAATTACCAATCCAATTAAACAGGTAAGTTTAATTAAAATATTCATCGATGGTCCAGAAGTATCTTTAAAAGGATCTCCAACGGTATCTCCAGTTACGGCTGCTTTATGTGCATCGGAACCTTTGTAGGTCATTACCCCATTAATCTCTACACCAGCTTCAAAAGATTTCTTTGCATTATCCCATGCACCACCAGCGTTATTTTGAAAAATAGCCCAAAGCACACCACTTACAGTAACACCAGCCATATACCCACCTAACATTTCGGCAACTAGCATATTATTATCTTGATAAACTAATTTACCAACCAATACCACTGCAATTGGAAAACCTATGGTTAAGATTCCTGGTAACATCATTTCTTTTAAGGATGCTTTGGTAGAAATAGCAACACATTTATCGTATTCTGGTTTTCCAGTTCCTTCCATAATTCCCGGAATCTCTTTGAACTGTCTTACCACTTCGTTTACCATCTCCATTGCCGCTTTTCCAACAGCATTCATCGCTAAAGCAGAGAATACTACAGGAACCATACCTCCAACAAATAACATCGCTAAAACAGGCGCTTTAAAGATGTTAATTCCGTCAATACGAGTAAAGGTTACATAAGCAGCAAATAAAGCCAATGAAGTTAATGCAGCAGACGCAATAGCAAAACCTTTACCTGTTGCAGCAGTGGTATTACCAACAGCATCTAAAATATCTGTACGTTCTCTAACGATAGGATCTTGTTCACTCATTTCGGCAATACCACCAGCATTATCTGCTATTGGTCCGAAAGCATCGATTGCTAATTGCATCGCTGTAGTTGCCATCATTGCAGAAGCAGCTAAAGCAACACCATAAAATCCGGCTAATGCATAAGATGCCCATATTGCAGCTGCAAATAATAATACAGAAGAGAAAGTAGAAATCATTCCAGTCGCTAAACCAGCAATAATGTTTGTTCCTGCTCCAGTACTGGATTGCTGTACAATTTTAAGGATTGGCTTAGAACCTAAACCTGTATAATATTCTGTAAATGCCGAAATTCCAGCACCAACAACTAAACCAACTAAACATGCGTAAAATACACGCATAGAAGAAATGTCTTTAACGCCTTCACCAAAGAAATCCATCTGCATGGTTTCTGGTAACATCCATGTTACTAATCCAAAACAAGCAATAGCAACCATTGCTATAGATGCCCAATTTCCAATATTTAGTGCTTTTTGCACATCTGCTTCTTTTGCATCGTTAGATGAAATTTTAACTAATAAAGTTCCTATAAGAGAAATGATAATTCCTACTCCAGCAATGGACATTGGTAAAAGAATTGGTCCGATACCACCAAAAGCATCTTGAATCGCTCCGCCCATATCTTCAATAACATAATTCCCTAAAACCATTGCAGCTAAAACGGTTGCCACATAAGATCCAAATAAATCGGCTCCCATACCTGCAACATCTCCAACGTTGTCACCAACATTATCTGCAATTGTTGCCGGATTTCTTGGATCATCCTCCGGAATATCTGCTTGTACTTTTCCTGCTAAATCCGCTCCAACATCGGCAGCTTTGGTATAAATACCACCACCAACTCTTGCAAACAAAGCAATAGATTCGGCTCCTAGTGAGAAACCAGCTAATGCTTCTAGAACAATAGTCATGTCACTAGTGTTAGTCCATTCGCCTCCCATAAACAATTGGAAGAATATAATAAAGAAAAGGGTTAAACCTAATACTGCTAAACCAGCTACTCCAAGTCCCATAACGGTACCTCCACCAAAAGACACTTTTAATGCATTTGGTAAACTTGTTTTTGCTGCTTGGGTGGTTCTAACATTCGTTTTCGTTGCTATTTTCATTCCCATGTTTCCTGCAAATGCAGAAAAGATAGCTCCGATAATAAAGGCAACTACAATTAAATACGTACTATTCATATAAAAAGCAATACCCGCTAGAACAATACTTGCTCCAACGACAAAGAATGTTAATAAACGGTACTCGGCATTTAAGAAAGCAAGTGCACCTTCATAGATGTGATCTGAAATTTCTTTCATTTTGCCATCTCCAGCGTCTTGTTTCATTACCCAAGATTTCTTTACAACCATGTAAATTAATCCTAAAATTGCCAATATAATTGGCATATAAATCATCATTGATTCCATATTATTTTAAAGTTTGATTAGTTTTTAACGATTGCTAAAGTAATAAAATCAAATAGAAGTAAAAAATATTTTAAAATCGCAATTTTTTAACATAAAAATTACGCTTTTATTACTCGGATTCACAAAACAAAACAGGCCACACAAGGGTTTTACTAAAACAGGAAAAACCAAAAGCCGCAAGGGCCTAAATTTCAGTATTTTAAAACAAAAAGCCCTTTCATTTAACAGGAAAGGGCTTTTATAATTTATACTTTAAATGGTCTTATATCGTAAAGTTCCCATTTGCTTTATGTTCGCTATTTTCATAACGCTCCACACATTTATTTAAAATATCATAAGCTTCTTCAGCATTACCCCAACCACCTACATCTACTTTTTTCTTTTCTAAATCTTTATACACCTGAAAGAAATGTGTAATTTCTTTTATTCTGTGTGGATTTAAATCATCAATATCATTGTAAATATTCCAGATAGGATCTGTAGTAGGTACACAAATTAATTTCTCATCTGGTCCTTTTTCATCGGTCATATGGAATACACCAATTGGCTTTACTTCCATTACACACATTGGGAAAGTTGGTTCTGTCCCCATTACTAATACATCTAATGGATCTCCATCTAGTGCTAAAGTTTCTGGAATGAAACCATAATCTCCTGGATACATCATGGAAGAAAAGAGCATTCTATCGAAACGGATTTTATGCAAATCAAAATCGTATTCGTATTTATTTCTACTTCCTTTTGGGATTTCTATTAAAACATCAAATGTTTTTTTTCCTTTTGGGCTCATTTATATCGTATTTATTTATTTCCGCGAAAGCGAAAACAGTATTGTTAATATCCATAATTCGGAGAGCAAAAGTACAGAAACATTTAGCTTCTAGCAACTAAAAACATTTCATTTAATCAAAAAATAGTACCTTGTTATTTATAAGCTGTTAAAATTATTGTTGAAATGCCTTTATATAAAAATTATTTTCTGGTTTTTTTATTCCTAATTCCATGCATCACCTCAGCACAAAATTTAGAATGTTGCACTTCGGATAAAGAAGTTGAAGAAGCAATTACTGGGTATTGGAAAATTAAAAATGATGCTTCTAAAAGTATTTATCATTATTGGTTTGAAAACGGTAGAGGAAACGTTGAAAATGTGATACGAACAGAAACGACAGGAGAATACAAACCGGTTGAAAAATCACACTCGCACATTTATTTAAAGAAAGAAGATGCTACTTTTATATTGGAATACATTTATAAGTATGGCAATTGGACATCGGTTTTAAAAAAGTTGAATGCCACCAATTTGACCCTAGAAACAAATGGGGAAACCACAGTGTATTACAAGGTGCAATTTTGAAGTACAGAATATAAAAGAAACAATTATCCTGGCTCCTTCTCAGATCCACTTTCCAATTTAATTAAGCCTCTAAAAGCATCGTTAACCGTATTACCTTCATAAAGCACTTTATAAACCTCTCGGGATATTGGCATATCCACCTTATAATCTTTGGCTAGTTCCATTACTACTTTGGCTGTTTTTACACCTTCAGCAACTTCGTCCATTTCTTCAATAATTTGATCTAGACTTTTTCCGCGTCCGATTTCAAATCCAACATGGTGGTTTCTACTTTTAGAACTCGAACACGTCGCCACTAAATCGCCCATTCCTGCAAGTCCTGCAAACGTGCGTCGTTTTCCGCCCATTGCGGTTCCTAATCTGGTTAACTCCGATAAGCCTCGTGTAATTAAAGCCGCTCTGGTATTATCTCCTGCATTTGCACCATCTCCCATTCCTGTAGCAATTGCCATAATATTTTTTAGTGCGCCTCCAAGTTCGCAACCTATCACATCATTATTGGTATACACCCGAAACAACCCAGTACTAAACACCTGTTGTAGTTGCTTGGCTATGGTTTTATCTACCATTGCAATCACTGCTGCTGCAGCCTGACCAGAATGTATTTCTTTGGCTAAATTAGGACCGGTTAGGACGCCTGCTGGATGCCCAGGAAGTTCCTCTTCGATAATTTGCGTCATGCGCATTTTAGTGTCTAACTCTAACCCTTTAGCTAAACTCACAATAGGAACCCAAGGTCTAATAAAAGGTTTTGCTGTACGTAATACTTCTCTAAAATGTTGCGAAGGAATTCCCATTACAATCACGTCTGCGTTCTTTACCGTTTCTTCAATAGAACTAGACGCTTTTAGATTTTTGTTTAATTTGGCTCCCGGTAAATATTTAGAATTGCTATGTTCTTCATTGATTTCTTGAACAGCCTTTTCATTTCTTGCCCATAAAATAGTATCATTATTTTTCGCTGTTAATGACGCTACTGTGGTTCCCCAAGAACCTCCTCCTAAAACTCCTACGTTTAGTTTCATATGCTTAGTTTTCTAATTCGTTAAGGTATAAATTACGAACTTCTTCAATATGTTTATTGATATTTTTTAATTTCCAAAGGGATGTATCTACAGGTTCTAAAACAACCACTTCAATATGTGTTGGTTTAAACATGCTCGTTCCTTTTGGCATTGCCATATATGCGTTTTTAATTACAATAGGAATAATAGGAACTCCTGCTTGCATTGCTAAATGAAATGCGCCTTTTTTAAACGTTCCTAAAGTCTTGCTGCCACTTCTGGTACCTTCTGGTGCAATAGCAACGGAAATACCACTTTTTAAAGCATCTACTGCTGGTTGCATCGCTTCAATCGCTTTTTCTTTATTAGCACGATCTACATAAATGGCACCGAAAGCTTTAAAGATGGGACCGAAAGGTGTTCGTTCCAATTCTTTTTTAGCGATTCCTGTAAAATCGTGACGAATCAATTTCATCACAATAAAGAAATCGGCAGCACTTTGATGATTAAAACAAAAAACAGCTGGTCTTATTTCTTCTAAATTATGTTTTCCTTTTACCGCAATTTCTAGACCTGCCATTTTAGAACCTAAGTCTCCAATACTGGAAAATGTAGTATTTGCAGCTTCTTGTCGAGACATTGTCATTGCTCCTTTTAGTATTCCTTTTAAAGCGGAAGGATAAATAGTTGCAGCTGCTAGTCCCGTTCTAAAACCATTAACTAAAGGTTTCCCTACTGGTTCTTCAAATCTTAGAATTGGCCAGTTATTTTCGAATGCTACTTGTGACAAACGTGCATCTGGATTTGTTGCAACCGGTTTTCCAACGATTTTCAATAATGGATAATCATCAAAACTATCGGTATAAAAGTAACTTTTAGATAAGTCTGTATTGTGCTTTTTCGCAAACTTTCTTGCTGCTCTCGCTTTACCTTCTCCCCAGCACATTTCGGAAACACGCCCCGTAAATTTACCGTTGCGCAATTCCATTTCGGTAGCATAAATATCTTTAATACCCAATGCTTTAGCAATAGGTTCTATTTGATACGTTGTTGCTGCCGATATAATAACGACTCTATGTCCTTTTTCTAAATGTTTTTCAATTAGTTCACGCGATTCCGGGTAAATAGTTTCTTCTAAATAATCAGTAAAAACTTGTTCCCCTAATTCGGTAAAAGCAGATTCTGCAATCCCTTTTACACCAAGCGCAGCTATTTTAGTAAGCACTTCAAAATCTCTATTTCCTAAAGCAAATACTGCTGCGGTAGCAAATTGTGTTACATATTCTTTTGCCGTTGTTTTTCCGCTAAACAAACGCGTTGTCATAAATTTCTTTGCAGAAAAATCATTGATTAGCGTTCGGTCCATGTCAAAAAATGCAGTGATATGGGGTCCTTCTTCTATCACTTCTTCTTGATGCACCTCATCATTACCAGAATCTGGAACCACACTTTGTTCTGCTGGCTCTTCTTTTAAGCCCTTTTTATCCTGAAGGTTTTCTATTTGTTTTAAGAAAAATAACCTTTCCGATAAATCGTCTAACTGATTTTTCCAGCTTTCTAAAGCGGCATAATCAATCGTTCTATCTATTGGAATTAAATTTGCATTTTTAGCAAAACGAAGGGCATTAATTAAAAACGGTTTAGAAACACTATCTAGACGGGTTATCTTCGATTGCCAATGCAGCTCTTTTCCTTTAAACATAGATAGTTCTAGAAACTCACTATCTGTAAAATCATCGTCTGTATCCCAACTATTTAAGGTATGACAAACCACTTTATCTGCTTCTAAATACGATAATAGGATTGCTCTAGAAACGAATAAATCTTGCTTTTTCAATAACCCAGAAATATCTCCTTTTGGGTCTGCTAAAATCGTTCTCCAATTTTTATCGAATCGCAATAGTTCGGTTTCAATTTCGCTACTGAATCTTGGTTTATTGGTATAGAAAAATTCGAACTTAAACAGGTTACGAAGCCTCATAATTTCTTCCCAGAAATTCGCAATGCGATTTGTAGATGTATCGTCTTTTATTTTCACCAAAGCCATTTCAATAAAAGCTTGATGGTATAAGTGACCGGAAGCCATATTTGCATAATAGGTTGCCGGTAAATACTCGGTAGCCACTAAACTATATTGCGCCTTTTGTCCTGCCCTACTTTTTTGAATTATTCTTGCCCCTTTTAATAAATTTAGTGCTGTTTGAATGGTCACTCCAATCTTTTTACCACGATCGATAAGTACATCTTCTTTTTTCTGACCAATGTATGCCATTAATCTATTGACCTTGAATTCGATTTCTTTTTTGGTTAGAGCAAAATCGTTTAACAATACATGACAAATTAAGGAAACCGTGGTTACTGGTGTAATCACATTGGTTTTATGAATCAATTCGAAAGCAAAACGCGGTAAGGTATTTTTATCTGCATAACTATCTTCTTCCATATCTGGAATAATCGCATGCTGGTCTTGATCTAATTCCACAGGATCTCCAAATCGAATAGCTGCACGACCATAATCATTTCCTAACTTCTGGATATAACGGATCGCTTCTTTTACGTTTTCTGATTTTTTTTCTTGTCCTTTTCCTTCTTCAGTCATTTGTTTGACATCTGGAATTAAGTCATAAACAATAGAAACTGGAACGTATTTTATATTTCTTGTGCTTTGTGCTTCGCCTTCTTTAATATATTTTAAAATCCCCATTTGCGGATAAATAATTTTTCCGGTTCTGGAGCGCGTTCCTTCAATATTCCACGTTAAATGATCGCCTTTATCAATGATAGAAGCGATGTAATGCCGTAAAGCTGCTTTGTAAATGATATCGTCTTTAAAACTGCGGCGAATAAAAATGAGTCCTGCATTATTTCCTAATTGTTTCAATCCTGGAAAGGCCAAATTGCTTCCGCCAAAGGAATACGGAATTGGCATACCATAACGCGCCAATGTTGAAATCAGCACCAAAGTATCGAGATACGTTTTATGTGTCATGATGAATGCAACGGAATTTTGTTGCATTAATTTCATGAGTTTTTTTATCCCTTTAGGATCGACATCAATTTTATCATTATACGCTCTAGAAAGTATATAATCAAAGCTTTTTACAGACATCAATTTTGCAATGGGATGCTGTTGCGCGTATAATTCCTTAATACATTTTGCGCCTTGCTTTTTTACATCTTCAAGATCTAAATTTTGTTCCTTTGCAATTCGCTTTAAAGCTTCCTGGAATTTATGATGTGCAATAATATAATCCATACCTTATTATTTTATGACTTGTACAATTGGCTTTTTTGTTAGAAATGCTTTTCTTGCTTTGTTCCAAAATTTAGGATACAAAAAGCGTTCAATATTAGAAGAAACGTCTTGTATTTCTTTTCCATTTAAATTAGCACTTAATGCATTAGCGGTTGTTAATAAAACGCTAGCATTTGCTCCCATTCCAGAATGGCTTCCGTAGACCTCAATATTTTTAATATCTTTCCTAAAGGTTTCGGCTTCCATACAATGTTTCCATGGCACCAAACCATCCGTTTTTGTATAAATACAAGTTACAGGAACGGTTGGCACAGGTTCTAATTCTGCTAAAAACCGTTCATTTCGTTCTTTTAAAGACTTTCCTCTAAAAAATTCTAATAAACCATATAATGGTGTTTTCATATCCATAACGCCCCAAATTGGAGAACCTATGGTCAAAATTTGTTCCACTTGATTTGGATGTCTGTTTGCCATTATTTTAGCAAAAATACCACCACCACTCCAGCCAACAATACTCACTTTTTCTTGATGCTCTTGGTAAATATCTGCCAATTTTTCTTCTAATCTAGGAATGTAATGCGACTTTACCATATTAAATCCCAATTCCCATTTATAGGTTTTAAAACCAAGAGATTTTAGATATTTTCGAACAAATGTTGTCGAAGAATCATCTCCTAAATATGGAGGAATTAGCAATACAGGCTTTCCTTTACCTTCCATTCGTTTTGGTATAAACGGATAGATACAATAAATGGAAGACCATTCGATTAACGACCGACTTTCCATTAACATATTGAATAATGGCGGTAAAGGGATTTTTTTATTTATAAATGCGATTTCTTTCTTGAATCTATCGAGAATAGAATTGGTGTATTTATATTCGTTTTGATCATGCCCTTTAGAAATAGAACGCTCTATATTTTCTAAGATTTTCACTAAGGTTATATAGTCTCTATTTGGCCCCAGCTCGTCACATACCAAAATAACTTTATCTAATAATTGTTCAATAATTTCGTGCTCATCTGTTTCAATATTTGCAATAAGTATTTTAATTTCTTTTTGAAAAGGATGTTGCTTGAATTGTAGGTTGGTAAGCTTTTTTGCTTCTTTAATACGTAAGCCATTTAGCGTTCCCATAGCAACAGCTAAGCGTGTAAAAATTCTATATATAATTTGGGTTTCTTCCATTCTTCTTTTTTAATCTTGCATACGCACATTTAACCAATCTATAACTTCTTGCTTAACAGCTTCTGCATTGGTTTCATTTAACATTTCGTGTCTTCCTCCTTCGTACAAATTAAAGGTTAAATCCTCCATACCACGACGTTCATATTCTTTTGCTACGCGTTTTACGCCTTTTCCCATTTCACCAACTGGATCTTTATCTCCTGAAAATATAAGTACAGGCAAATCTTTTGGTGTTGCCTTAAATGCATCAGGTTTATTTAATTTTTTAGAATTTTTGATAATATCTAAAAAGACACCTAACGAAAAATCCTCTACACGATAAGGGTCTGTAGCAAAAAGATCGACCTGTTTTTCATCGCGACTTAGCCAATCAAAATTGGTTCTATTGGTTTTAAACTTTTTATTAAATTCGCCAAAAAAGAAAGATTTTAACATCTCGTTTCCTCTTGCTCTTCCGCGAAAAGCGGTAACGGTTGTTGCCGTAAAAAGCCCTATATTACCTAAGCCTTTTATAAAACTTGCAGTTCCAGATAAGATTAAAGCATCTAATTCTTCCGCGTATTTTGTGACATACTTTCTACTAAAAAGCGATCCCATGCTATGCCCAAATAATATAAATTTAGTTTTCGGGTTTTCAGCTTTCATTAGATTAGACAACACATGCATATCTTCGATACAATCCTCAAAATATTCGTTGCCATCATAATACCCAAACAAACGTTTTATCTCGGCAGTTTTACCATGCGCACGATGGTCATTGGCATAAACAGAATAGCCTTCTTCTTGTAAAAGATGTGCCATAGCATCATATCTACCTGCATGTTCTCCTAATCCGTGTGCGATTTGCACGATTCCTTTAAAAGGCTTTTTGGGGTTCGCTTCCCATTTATAATAACAAATGGATTCTCCATCTGTAGCTTGTAATATATGTGTGTTATAATGCATTCATTATCGTTCTAAAAATGCAGTAAGCAACTTCATGAATTTTGCTTTACTTGCTGCAGTTCCCGTTATTTTAATTCGTCCTTGTATTTTTAATTCCTCTAAAAGCAACTTGCCTTTATACAGAGCAAATAGGTTTTCATCTTCAATTTCGATTAAAACTTTAGGATCTACATTTTTCTTTTTCTTAATAACTGCGGCTGTCTTTGTAAGGTCTAATTCCCAGCCATCTGTTCTATCTCCTAAATCTAATTGCATTTGGTATATACCTTTACAAGCCTTGACTTCCTTAGGGTTGGCTTTTAAATACTTTTTTAAAGCGGTAAAAAATGGTGTGCTTTTACTTTTAACTTCTTTTGTTTTACTTGTGGACTTCCCTTTTCCTAGATTTGCAATTTGGGATTCCAACTCATTGGCAGACTCTCTTATATATCTCGAAAACAGATCTGCATCAGGCATGGTTTTAGAGTCTGAAGTTGTAGTAATACTTACTTGTCCGTTGTAACTAAATGCGGCAATTATCAATCCGAAACCATCTACAACAGGAGTTAAACCAAAAATAGAAACCACTTTATGTCCATTTAAATACAATAAGCCT
>JAGPUY010000370.1 GCA_018067265.1 Oceanihabitans sp.
CCAACTGTTTTGCCAAACAAATTGGTGTGTGAAAGATGCGCAGCTTCTGTAATTAGCATAAAACCAATAAGGATTAAAAAAGACAAACCTAAGATTTGCATACTTGGGTGTGCATCAATAAACTTACGAATTGGGTTTGCAAAACCAATCATGATTCCAATAGAAATTACCACAGCAATAATCATTAGAACAAGATTGTAGTAATGGTTTTCATGTAAACCATTGGTCATACCTACAGCAGTTAAAATAGAATCTATGGAGAAGATAAAATCAATAATTATAATTTGTGTGATTGCTTGAGATAGCGAAGTAATCTTTTTTCCTTTAACCACATCTTCGTCATGAGTAGGCGTATCTACTTTTTCTCTAATTTCTGAAGTGCTTTTGTAAATTAAAAATAATCCTCCAGCAAATAGAATAATACTTTGCCAACTTATAGCGATTTGTAACCAAGAGCTTTCCAGATGATAAAAGGGTTTGCTTAAACCTACTAAAAACGAAACAAAGAATAATAATATAATACGTTGTACCATGGCAAGTAATAAACCAATATTTGTTGCTTTGCTACGCTGATGCTCTGGTAATTTATTAGCGGCTATAGATATAAACACAATATTATCAATACCTAAAATGATCTCTAAAAAAATTAAGGTTAATAGGGCAAAAACAGCATCACTAGTAAATAAAAAATCTAACATATTATTCTATATTAATGTATTCTATTGTTTGGTATTCCGTTTCTAAAACTTTGGCGAGGTTTTAGAATTAATCTATGGTACTTTTAAATCTATTCCTTTATTTCTAGCCTATCTAGAAATCTCAGCGATTTCTAAAATACTTATTTTTTAAAGGCAGCTCCTTTTTGTTTCAACTTTTCGCCAACATAAGAATATTCAAAAGTATACGAGCTATCTGTTGTTGTTAGTATTTTTAAATGCACATCTTTACGTTCCGCCATATTTTTTGGGTTAATGGTTTTGAATATCATTTCGCAATCATTAATCCAACGTACTTGTGTAGAATCTGTTTTTCCTTGATACACTTCAATCTGTAAATCACTAGTTCTTGTAAAATCAGATTTGTAAATAATATCATCTATTACAACTTCGCTATAAAAGCTACCGATCTTATAATCTGTACAATTTCTCTCGATTTGGTAACAACTAGAAAAACTTAAAACAATTGCAAATAACAGTATATACTTCATGTAAAATATTTTATACAAAATTAGCAATCTTTTGTGTTATTGTATTGTTTTTTTTTGAAAGTAATAAAAGAAAATTTAATTCTTATGCATGTCGTTTTTGACTTCACATTTTAGAAGGAATGCAAGGAGCATAATTTTTACTAAAAAATAGTATGGATAAGGTGCGAAAAATTAAAAAATGGATATCGCTGAGAATCGACCAAATGAAAAAAGAATGTACTGGATTACAAATTATCAAAATTTTGAAAACTACCATCCGTATAAAAAATTACAATGCGTTCTATTTTTTTTTCGGAAGAAGCATTTATTGAAGAAGAAATAGAAGGAGAAGATGAAGTTGGAATTTCTTCCTTTTCGTTTTTTGGTGGATCTGTCTTTTTTTCCACTTTTTCTATTTCCTGAATTTTCACTTCGCTTTTATTGTCCTTCGGAAAAATTCCTTTTCCATTCATCAACCAATACAATTCGACCTCTGGAAAATGGGAGAGCACCTTCATTACAAAATCTAAACTTGGCTTATTTCTACCAGAAAGAATATGCGAAATAGTAGAGCGTTGCACGCCAATTTTTTCTGCAAAAGAGGAGGCACTTTCTCCGTAAAAATCGATGACTTTCTGTAGTCTTTTTGTGAATCCTTCTGTGTTTATCATTGTAAACAAGTTGTTTTGTTTTTATAACGTTACAAATGTAAACATTATTTTAATAGCATAGTTGTATTTGTATAGTATATTTACTTGTTATTAGTATTTTACTTTAAATAAACATCTTTAATTCGCTGAAAATAAGTTATTTGCGTATTGATTTTGAATAATGTTAAAGTTTTCTAAGTCCTGCCCTGTCTCGTTTTGTAAACCGCCTCGTTTTTGTTTAACAATGTAACCAAAAGCAAGTGGTTTTTTTGTTTACAATTGTAAATTATCAATTGTTTACCTTTGTAATCAATACAAATTACATATGGAATTAGAAACCTTGAAATTGTTGTTTAATAAACATAAAGAAGTACTCCTTTTTAATAGATATATTCATGCAGAAGACATAGCTCCTTTGTTACAAAAGTTAGCCTTAAAATGCAAAGTTTCTGTTATAGGAAAATCGGTTCTTGATAAAAACATTCATACTATTACTCTTGGGTCTGGGCCAAAAAAAATATTGATGTGGTCGCAAATGCACGGAAACGAAAGCACGACAACGAAGGCTATTTTCGATATATTAAACCTTTTATTAAGCGACGAGGAAGTTTCTGAAGCTATATTAAAGACTTGTACGATACAGATTATTCCTATGTTAAACCCAGATGGCGCTAAAGCGTATACGCGTGTAAATGCGAATCAAGTGGATTTAAATAGAGATGCACAAGATCTTACGCAGCCAGAAAGTGTTATACTTAAAGCGTGTTTTGAGGCTTTTAAACCTCATTTCTGTTATAATCTACATGGGCAACGGACTATTTTTGGCGCTGGAGACGCGAATAATTCGGCAACAGTATCGTTTTTAGCTCCTGCGCAAGATGAAGCTTGTACAATTACTAACAATAGGAAACGAGCGATGGAGGTTATTGCAGTTATGAATGCTAATTTACAGTTGCAAATACCAAATCAAGTAGGTGTTTACGATGATTCTTTTAATATAAACTGTGTTGGAGATACCTTTCAAACGCAAAATACACCTACAATTCTTTTTGAAGCTGGTCATTATAAGGACGATTACACAAGAGAAAAGGTTAGAGCCTATATATTTCAGTCTTTGTTGGTTTCTTTGGATTATATCGCTAAAAATGCAGTTTCTGGAGAGGCTTATCTTCCTTATTTAGATATTCCTGAGAATCAAAAGTGTTTTTACGACCTTATTATTAGAAACGCTAGGGTAGCGCAAGATGGTGATTTGCTAGACATCGTTATCCAATATCAAGAACGATTAATTGGAGATGCTGTTGTATTTATACCTAAAATCGAGAAATTTACACGCCGAAATGAGTTTTTTGCACACCGAGAAATAGATGCTAAGGAAGGAGTAGTAGAGACCGTGAAAAAAGAGGCAATAACTATAGGTTACGAAAACGATTTAGTAAAGTTAAGAAATGATGAAATTTCATTAAAATTAACAAAATCTTGATATTTAGTATATATAAATCAATAAAAATGTATTATTTTTGAAGAAAATTTAATAATACGATAAAATGGCTAAGTTTAAATTAGACGAAATAGATCATCAGATTTTGGATATGTTGATTCAAAATACCAGAGTTCCTTTTACAGATATTGCAAAAAAACTATTAATTTCTGCTGGAACTGTGCATGTAAGAGTTAAAAAAATGGAAGATGCGGGAATTATAAAAGGTTCTTCATTAACTTTAGATTATAAAAAGCTTGGTTACTCCTTTATTGCTTACGTTGGTGTGTTTTTACAGAACACTTCGCAAACAAAATTTGTTTTAGAACGTATAAATGAAATACCTAATGTAACTGTGGCACATATTACAACTGGGAAATTTAATATTTTCTGTAAAATTAGAGCTAAAAATACGGAAAATGCAAAAGATATTATCTTCAAATTAGATGATATTGATGGTATTTATAGAACAGAGTCGATGATTTCTTTAGAAGAGAGTATAAACGACAAAAAACGATTAATGCATTCTATATTTAGCGAATTATAGAAATCAAATATACTATTTAGGAAGCCCTTTTTTTAAGGGCTTTTTTATTTT
>JAGPUY010000375.1 GCA_018067265.1 Oceanihabitans sp.
AATGGCAACTTTTCCCAAAGGGCCATATTTGGTGTTGGAAACTCTCCTTTTAAACCAGTTCCTCCACCTTCAATAATATAAGATCCTACTGTGGAAACATCCATATTAAAACCAATAACAATTAAACTGGTAACTAAAATAGCTGTTAATGCTGCAGGTAATTTTTTGGTGATTTTAGGTAAACCCCAAATGATTCCCATAGTTAATAACACTAAACCAATCATAACATACAGCTCCGATCCTTGCATGTATGTACCTACATATTCTTTTACACCGGCATCCGAAACCTCCATCGATTTATGGGAAAACATTTTTACTTGCGCCATAAAAATAACGATCGACAAACCATTAACAAAGCCCATCATTACGGGATGCGGAATTAAACGCACAAAGCGTCCAAGCTTAAAAACACCTGCTAGAATTTGTATTAACCCCATTAAAACAACACAAGCCATCAGGTAGAAAAAACCCATATTTTCAATTGGCGCATCAAACAACATACCTTTGGTATGCCCATCTGCTATCATGCTAACAAAAATTACGGCAACTGCTCCTGCTGCTCCAGATATTAAACCTGGTCTTCCTCCAAAAACAGCGGTAATTAAACCAATAATAAATGCACCAGACAATGCCATTAAAGGGTCTATTTGTGCAACAAATGCAAACGCAACCACTTCTGGAATCATAGCTAAAGATACCGTTATTCCGGCTAATACATCATCCTTTGCATTCGGCACTATTTTTCTTATAAACTCTGTCATTTCTTTATTTTTGAAGGTGCAAAAGTACTGTTAATTAACAGAAACGCAAGTGCATATTACTATATTTGTCGTATAACAATCTACTAAAACGTTTGAAGATGAAGAAAATAATTTTCTTATTCCTATTAATTACAGCTTGCAAATCTGAAAAAAGCAAAACGAATTTTGATTTTACTACTGTTTTTGAAAAAAGTGAAGGCACAGAAACCGCAACCTATCTGGAAGTAATAAATTACTATTCGCAATTAGCAGAAACCTATCCTGAAATTTCAATGGAAGCGATAGGAGAAACAGATTCTGGAGAACCTTTACATATCGTTATACTAAACGCTGAAAAGAATTTTAATTTTTCAGAAATTAGAAAAAGCAAACGTATTCTTTTGATAAATAATGGGATTCATCCAGGAGAATCCGATGGTATGGATGCCACTATGATGTTATTTCGTGACATTGCTCAAGAAAAAATAGAAATTCCCCAAAACACAGTTTTAGTTACTATTCCTGTTTATAATGTTGGTGGAAGTTTAAATAGAAACACTACGACTAGAACCAACCAAAATGGCCCAAAAGAATATGGTTTTAGAGGAAACGCTAGAAACTACGATTTAAACAGAGACTTTATAAAGAGTGATACCAAAAACGCAAAGACATTTGCGCAAATTTTTCATCTTGTACAACCAGATGTTTTTATAGATAATCATGTAAGTAATGGTGCAGACTACCAATATACATTGACGCATTTATTTACACAACACAACAAATTAGGTGGCGCTTTAGGGAATTATTTACACACGGAAATGATGCCAAAACTAGAAAAAAAGCTTTCCGAAAAAAACTGGGATATTACGCCTTATGTCAATGTATTTAATCAAGTTCCAGAATCTGGATTTAGTCAATTTATGGATTCGCCAAGATATTCTACAGGTTACACAACGTTGTTTAATACTTTAGGAATGATGGTAGAAACGCACATGTTAAAACCATACAAACAACGAGTAGAAGGAACTTATGAGTTGCTAAAAAGTATGTTAGAAATCACGGAAGCAGATGGCGAAAAAATTAAAGCGCTTCGCAAAGATTATCCTAAAAAGCTTATCGCAAATAAAACCTATCCTTTAAACTGGGAAGTAGACACTTCAAAAACATCTACTTTAAACTTTAAAGGTTTTGAAGGCAATCGTATACCTAGTGACATTACGGGAAAAGAACGCTTAAAGTTTGACAGAAGCAAACCTTTTACAAAAGAAGTAGCGTATCAAAATTATTTTAAACCAAAAGATAGCGTCACCATTCCAAGTGCTTATATCCTTCCGCAAGCTTGGTGGCATGTAATGGATTTATTAAAACGAAATCAAGTAGAAATAACCGAATTAGCAAACGATACCATTATAGAAGTAGAATCGTATAAAATAGATACTTTTGAAACTAGAAAATCACCTTATGAAGGCCATTATCAACATTACAACACGACGGTAAAATCTTCTACGGGTCCTATTACTTTCCGTAAAGGCGATTATATCATTAACACCAATCAAAGAGCGCTTCGTTATTTATTGGAAACCTTAGAACCACAAGCGCCAGATTCCTTTTTTAATTGGAATTTCTTCGATACTATTTTACAACAAAAAGAACATTTTTCGCCTTATGTCTGGGAGGACAAAGCGAAAGCGCTTTTAGCAAGTAATCCAAAATTGCAAATTGCATTTAATATAAAAAAATCATATAATAAAGATTTTGCAAACAATTGGTATGCACAATTAGATTGGCTACATAAACAGAGTGAAAACTATGAAAAAGCACATTTACAATATCCTGTTTACAGACTGAAATAGAAACAGTTAAATGAATTGAAAATATTTTTATGCTTTTGTAAAACCAATGGAAAAATAATCTAATTTTGTTTAAAATTTATATCGCGATTATCGCATTTAATGAATAAATACATTGTTGTCAATCAACCTGAAAAATGGCATTTTTCGATTGAGAATATTACTGTAATTTCCTCGCAAGAGTATCTTACGAACCCTAAATTCTCCCTTTTAAAAAAGGCTAGAATATTTAATCTTTGTAAAGATTACTCGTACCAATCTAAAGGGTATTATGTATCTCTTTTAGCAGAAGCCAGAGGACATTTAGCAATTCCTACCGTTAAAAACATTGTAGATTTAAAAACCTTAAAACTAGTTAGAATCGTTTCTGATGAGTTTGATGATGTTATTCAACAAAGTTTAAAAAATATTAAATCTCGCGAGTTTACTTTAAGTATTTATTTCGGACAAAACGTAGCCCAAAAATACAAGGAGTTAAGCGGCTTATTTTACAAACACTTTCAGGTGCCATTTTTACGTGTAAAATTCAATTACAACACGAAATGGAATATTCAAAGCATCAAGGCTATTTCTGAATCGGAGATTCCAGAGGAACATTTAGAAAGTGTGCATGCATTTGCGAATCAGTATTTTGCCAAAAAACGCTATGACACGCCAAAACTAACCAAATCTGATTTTGATTTAGCTATTCTAGTAAACCCAAAGGATCCTGCGCCACCAAGCAACGCAAAAGCCATAAAAAAGTTTATAGATATTGCGGAGAAAATGAATATTTATGCGGAAGTCATTGAACCCAAAGACCTTTCTCGTTTATCTTCTTTTGATGCATTATTTATTCGTCAAAGCACAGAAGTAAACAACGAAGCCTATGCTTTTGCACGAAAAGCGCAACAAGAAGGTATTGCTATTATTGATTATCCGGATGCCATATTAAAATGCTGCAATAAAGTATATATGGCAGAAGCTTTAAACAACGCGAATATCGATACCCCAAAAACAGTTATTGTTCATAAAGACAATAGAGACCAAGTGCTAAAAGAAGTTGGTTTGCCTTGTGTTTTAAAAGCTCCCGATTCTACTTTTTCATTCGGTGTAAAAAAAGCAAAAACAGAAGCCGAATACCATACTTTAGTGAATGAAATGCTTAAAGAATCGGATCTTATTATTGCGCAAGAATTTTGCCCTTCCGATTACGATTGGCGCATCGGCATTATAGACGACAAGCCCTTTTTTGCATGTAAGTATTATATGGCAAAAGGACATTGGCAAATATATAATTGGAAAGCAAAGAAAAAAAATGATCAAGATGGCGATGCCGATTGTCTATCCATAGAAGCGGTGCCAAAAAAAGTTTTAGACATGGCTTTAAAATCGGCAAGACTTATTGGTAAAGGATTATATGGCATTGATATCAAAGTAGTAAATAACAAACCAATGGTTATTGAAATTAACGACAACCCAAATATTGATTTTGGAGTAGAAGATCTGTATTATGGCGATTTGGTGTACACCGAAATTCTTTCCGCATTAAAAAATAGACTCCTTTAATCATGAGTAAAAAATACCATTTGTTCGAAGTTTTTGGAATAGAATTAGAATACATGCTAATTAATAATAGCAACTTTAAGGTTGCTCCTATTGTAGATACCTTATTAACAAAAAAAGCAGGAAAGCCTGCTGCAGATATTGACAACGGAAAAATTGCTTGGAGCAATGAATTGGTTGCGCATGTTATTGAATTAAAAACCAACGGTCCAACTGCAGATTTAGATTCATTATCTAGCTTATTTCATACCAATGTTATGGAAATCAACCAGCTTTTAAAAATGGAAGACGCCCAACTATTACCAACAGCATGTCATCCTTTAATGAATCCGTTAACAGACACACAACTTTGGAAACATAGTTATAGCGAAGTGTACGAACTGTATAATAGAATTTTTAATTGTAAAGGTCATGGTTGGAGTAATGTGCAAAGCACACACATCAACTTACCTTTTTACGATGATAAAGAGTTTGAAAAACTGCATGCTGCCATACGAATCCTTTTACCATTAATTCCGGGTTTAAGCGCAAGCTCTCCTATTTTAGAAGGAAAAAAGACAGGTTTTAAAGATACTCGTTTAGAATACTACAAAACCAATCAAAAGGAAATCCCGGAGATGACAGGTTTAGTAATTCCGGAACGTGTTTTTAGTAAAGTGGATTATTATGCCACTATTTTTGAGCCCATAAAAAGAGCGATAAGACCATATGATACCAAGAAAATTCTAGATCATCATTTTTTAAACTCTCGAGGAGCAATTGCTCGATTTGACAGAAATGCGATTGAAATTCGCTTGGTAGACATTCAAGAAAGTCCGAAGGCAGACATCGCCATTTGCGTTTTAATCATCGAAGTTTTAAAACTGTTAGTTGACAAAAAACTAGGTTCTTTACAGCAACAAAAAAAGTGGCTAAAACAAGATCTATTTGCTATTTTAAATCCGATTATTAAAGACGCGGAAACCTATACGGTTTCTAATATGGAGTATTTAGAATTGTTTCAATTAGAAGATAGCACAACCGTTCAAAACATTTGGAAATACCTTTATGAAATTGCAAAACCTACTATCGATGTATCGCATTATGAAGCATTAGATCTTATTTTAAAAGAAGGCACTTTGGCAACAAGAATATTAAAAGCGGTAAACGAAGATTATTCAGAAAAAAACATTAAAAAAGTCTACAGCAAATTAGCTTCCTGCTTACAGGAAAACAGTCTATTTATCCCATGAAAATGTTGCTAACTTGTGAGCATGGCGGAAATAACATCCCGATGCCATATCAATCGTATTTTGCTAATCACAAAGCAATTTTAAACACACATCGCGGTTATGATTTAGGAGCTTTAGATCTATTTAATCATTTGAAATCTCTCGCTAATTTTTCAGCATACAGCGAAATCAGTCGGCTATTCATTGAATTAAACAGAAGTCTGCATCATAAAAATTTGTTTTCCGAATTTTCGAAGCAACTTTCAGAAAACGAAAAAGAAAAACTCATTTCTCGTTATTATTTAGAATATAGAGAAGCAATAGAAGCTGTCCTAATAAAGCAATTACAACCAAATAAAAAGGTAGTGCATATCTCTGTGCATTCCTTTACTCCTATTTTAAATAACAAAAAAAGAGATTGTGATATTGGTTTGTTATATGATTCTAGAAATCCTTCAGAAAAAGCATTCAGTAAGCATTTAAAAAAAGAAATATTAAAATTAGATAACACGCTCCACGTTAGGTTTAACTATCCGTATTTGGGAAAAGCCGACGGATTTACAACGTATTTACGTAAGCAGTTTAACAAAAACTATTTAGGCATTGAGCTGGAAGTAAATCAGAAATTCGCTACCAATAACACCATGGATAGCAGATTG
>JAGPUY010000376.1 GCA_018067265.1 Oceanihabitans sp.
TTACAGTTTCTTTACATGCTCAAGATAATTCGAAAGAAAAACATTTCAGACATTTAAGATACAATCATGTATCGCCATATATTGCACTTGCAGGAATTCATCCTATTTCAAAAGAAACAGCAAAATCTACATCTCATTACACCTTTACTTATGATAATGAGGATAGGCTAACCGAAATTATTAATACGCATTATCACACCGAAAAAAAGCATCCTTTAGCTTCTATTGGAGTTTATAAAATGCGTATTACTTATGAAGGCAATAAAGAAACAAGAACCTTTTTTGATGCAAATAATAAACGTGTTACTAACGACCGAGAAGTGTTTAAAGAAATATATACCTATGACACTAAAGGAAATAAAATCAAGCTTGCATTTTATGATTTAGACAATAATCCTATAGCATCGAATTGGGAAATAGCTACCTATGAATGGACAAAAACAAAAGATGGCATTATTGAAAAACGCTTTAACTTAAAAAGTGAAGAAGTTAATGTTTCTCCATATTTTGAATTTGGAACGACATTGATAAAACTGGATAAAAACGGCACTCCAAAAGGGCATTATAATTTAAATGACAAACTAGCTATTACAGAAAACGCTGTTGGTGTCGCTTCTTACCAAGATACTTTTGATGCTATGCAAAATCATGTAAAATATACCTATCATGATAGTAAAAACAATTTAACAATGAACCAATGGCAATTTTCTATTGGTGAAAAAGTATATGATAGTATTGGTAATAACATTCAGCTTAATTATTATGATACCGCTGGAAAATTTATTAGAGACAGACATGTTTATTCTAATGCTACAATAGTATTAAGTAAAGTGGCTACTACAAAAGACTCTACAGAAATTAGAGAAAAAGCACGGGGTTATTTGATTGGTTTACAGCAATTAAAACCAACACTAATGAATGAAGTATTGAACGATAGCTTAAACAAAGTTACCATTGGTTGGGACAGAAGCACAAAAAAGGAATACTCCAAAAGAACCACAAAAACCCAAATGATTGCCTTTGCGAATTCTTGGAATAAATCGAATACCAAATTCCCTGTTCCTCCAAATAACGAAGTGATCATTCTTGATATTTACAATCGTATTGCAAATGTGAAACTAGTATCTGATAATTGGGTAGAATATTTACATCTAATGAAACTAGATGGAAACTGGCAAATTGTGAATTTGATATGGCAATATAAAGATGTAGATCGTTACCCTAAAGAGTAACTTATTCTAAATTTAGAATAACATAAATTAGCGTATGGCTAGAATTAAATTATCATAAAAATTTTCTCAAAAATATAATTTATTCACATTGAAACCAATTACTAAATACACAAAAAATAACGATATTAATATCGCATATCAAGTAGTAGGCCAAGGTGATATTGATCTTATTTTTGTTCCTGGTTGGGTTTCAAATATTGATATGATGTGGTTAGACAATAACCTTTCTGTATTTCTTACCAAGCTCTCCTTATTTACAAGACTTATATTATTTGACAAAAGAGGAACTGGTCTTTCAGATAGAGTGAATCCATTATGCTCTCTTGAAGATAGAGTCGATGATATTTTAAGTGTCATGGATGCCGTTGGAAGTAAAAAAGCTATATTTTTTGGACATTCTGAAGGAGGAACAATAGCAAGTCTTTTTGCAGCTTCACATCCAGAACGAATAATTTCACTAATTACTTTTGGTATTTTTGCAAAAAGAAAATATTCTATAGACTATCCTTGGGCTCCTAAAGCAAATGAGCGAGAAATTTTCTATCAAACTATTAGAAAAGAATGGGGAAATGGTCAGAAAATGGGATTAGAAACCATTATGCCTTCTTTGGCTAATGACCCAAGCTATTATACTTGGTTTGCAAGCTATTTACGTTCTGCCGCTAGTCCTAGAGCTGCACTTGCACTTGCGAAAATGAATACAGAAACAGATATTACTGGTATTTTAAAAAACATCAAAACACCTGCGTTAGTCCTTCATAGAACAGATGATATTGATGTAAATGTAGAAGAAGGAAAATATATTTCAAACCTAATTCCTCATTCAAAATTTATTGAACTACAAGGAAATGATCATTGTTTTTGGGTAGGAGATTCTAATTCAGTGCTAATAGAAATTGAAGAATTTATTACAGGAAATAAACCTTTAAATATTATAAACAAGCAGACGAAAAGAAAAACTAAATATTCAAAAAATGATATTGAAAAAACGATGCTTAATAATTTTCAATATAATTTAAAAATAGAAGCGTTTGCCAAACTATGTGGAAGAAGCTTATCTGTATTTAAAAGAGATTTTAAAAGTCAATTTAATACTACACCATATCGATGGTTAAAAGCAAAACGCTTAGAATATGCAACGTTACTTTTACATGAAAATGATTTAAACATAAATCAAGTATGTTATGAAAGTGGTTTTAAAAACAACTCTCATTTTATAAAAGTATTTAAAGAGAAATACCACACTTCTCCAAACCAATACAAGAAACGGTTTTTAAACTCCTAAAAACAAGTTACTAAACATTTCTGAACCTTACAGAACATTATTTGGTCTTTTTAGCATATTCAAATCAAACTAAATTCAAGATATTTACTACTTGATTTACAAGCTGTTAACCAAAAAAAAAATCACATGAAAAAAATAATCATCGTTTTGTACGGCATAATTGCCTACGTTGTATTTCTTATCTCTTTTGTTTATGCAATAGGTTTTGTTGGGGATTTCTTAGTGCCAAAAGCCATAAATTCTGGAGTAGAAACTTCTTTTACAAATGCCTTAATCATTAATTTATGTTTACTCAGCTTATTTGCAATACAGCATAGTGTAATGGCAAGACCAGCATTTAAAAAATGGATTTCTCCTGTTATTGGTCCAGCCGTAGAACGAAGTACTTATGTACTTTTAACCAGTTTAGCGTTACTTTTAATTTACTGGAAATGGCAACCAATGCCTACTGTAATTTGGAATATTGAAAACACCTCTTTAAGTTATCTAATTATGGTAATCTTTTTTATTGGTTGGTTAATTGTATTGCTTTCTACTTTTATGATTAGTCACTTTCAGTTATTTGGATTAACTCAAATATTTAATAATTTTAAAAATAAGCAAAATGAAGACCCCAATTTTCAAACTAACTATTTATACAAAATTGTAAGACATCCAATCATGCTTGGCTTTATCATTGCATTCTGGGCAACACCTTTTATGACACTTGGACACTTATTATTTGCTGTAGTGACAACAATTTAT
The DNA here is from genome assembly GCA_018067265.1 of Oceanihabitans sp. Classification (GTDB taxonomy): domain Bacteria; phylum Bacteroidota; class Bacteroidia; order Flavobacteriales; family Flavobacteriaceae; genus Oceanihabitans. Next base: position 3,262 of record JAGPUY010000376.1, read on the forward strand.
ATGCTGATTGCTGTTAAATATTTAGAAGAAAAAGATTTACGAAAAGCTATTGGTGAAAAATATGAAACGTACCAAAAAGAAGTACCAATGATAGTACCTTTTACAAAGTTTAAATAATAAAAATGCTGTATAAAAAGTTACCCTTTTTAAACAGCATTTTACGTTTTATTGCATGTTATTTTTATCCTTGAGCTAAATAAGCCTCTATATTATCTGCAATACGTTCTTGAATATTGCTAACATCTGCTTTAACAAATGGTTCTTCCATGATCTTTTCATAAAGTTCAATATATCTTTCGGAAACCGTTTCTATATATTCGTCAGACATTACAGGAACAGTTTGTCCTTTTAATCCTTGAAAGTCGTTTGCAATTAACCACTGACGCACAAATTCTTTAGACAATTGTTTTTGTGCTTCGCCGGTATCTTGACGTTCTTGATAGCCATCTGCATAAAAATAACGCGAAGAATCTGGTGTGTGTATTTCGTCAATTAAAACGATTTTTCCGTCTTTAGTTTTACCGAATTCGTATTTAGTATCTACGAGAATTAAAGCTTCTGATATTAAAGGTCTTAAAGTATTTAATGAAACAAACACAAGTTCTGCAACTTTAAATCAACATATAAAACTAGGGAAGGTATAATCTTGAGGCTATTATTAAATGTAACTGAAGATTCTAAAAAAAGAAGATAATTGTTGCATATTTTATCTTTCATAAAAAAAATATTCGTGAACATATTGAAAGCATTGTTTTTTTAGACTAATACCTTTTATAAAATACTTTTAATATAATCAACAGTTATAGGTTTGCTAGTAAAAAGATTGATACCTTCTTCAATTTTAGCTTTATAAATATATTGGTCATCAACAGTGGATGATACAATACAAATTTTACAATAATTTTTAACTATAGCTGGTAAGCGTTTAAATTGTTCAATAAACTGAAAACCATTCATCAAAGGCATATAAATATCTAAAAATATCAAACTTGGTAATTGCAATATATTATCTTTATTCAATTCTAAATAATTTAATGCTAACTGACCTGAGTCAAATTCTAAAACTTCATCTGCCAAATGGTTACTTAAAATCAAATGTGATGTGATATACATATCAAACTCATTATCATCAATTATCATTATATTCTTTTTTAAACTCATCTTTTTAATTCTAAATGATTATAGATTTATAAACTTTGAAAAACCTTCCTGTCTTCTTTTCGCTATAGGAAGTTTTACATTGTTTGAAAATTCACAATAGTAGCCATCTTTTTTTGTTATTTTTCTAACATGCTTAATATTTATGACATAAGAATGATGTATTCTGTAAAAACACATATTCCCCAAAGCATCTTGATATTCGCCTAAATTTTTGCTAGATAAAATTCTGGAACCATCAATCAAATTAAATTCGGTATACTTCCCTTCTGCTTTACAAAAAATAATATCCTCTTTTTTAATTAGCTCTATTTTATCAACAAAGGCAACTGAGATGTAATCACTATTTGAGTACAGAGAATTTAATGAATTTAAATCTTTGATTTTTTGATTTTGAAATGTCATTTCCATCTCAATAAAATTACTTACCTTATAAATAGATAAAATAATATCATTACTAGGTAATGGCTTTAATAAAAAATCAATAGCTTCATGTTTAAAGGCTTCGAATGCCTTTTCCTTTTCAGAAGAAACAAATACAAGTTTTGGTTTATGAAAAGCCAATTCATTAATATAGTTTATATCTGATAGATTTTTTTCTGTAGGATTAAAAAAAATTAATTCAGGCTTATGTGTTTTTATTAAATCTAATCCGCTCTTAATATTTTCGGCCGAACCAACTATAGAAATGATTAAATAATTTTCTACAGCAAATTGACTTAGCGAAGCAATTGTTTTAACATCATCATCTATAATTATAGCCTTTATTAATCTCATTATTATCTATTTATATTAATCTAACTTAAATATAAAACTTGCTTTTTTTAATATTGGCATCAAAGTTATATATCTATTCGTTTTATTAAATCATTAAAAAAATCACTAAAAAATCTCCTAACTATATTGATGATTGAGTGATTTGGACATTCAGTATATAGTTAATTAGAAAACTCTAATTAATCTTGAAAAACAAAACGTTAAGCAATATAATAAATAGCCATTTAAGAATCTGAAGAATTTAAAACTATTATTTTGTAAAGATTCCTTAAAATGAAAAATGGATGATTATTAAAATCAGGCTCGTTTTTCATAAGTTTAATTTTTAGGAAGAGTAATCACAAAAACAGAGCCTTTGCCCATTAAAGAACTTACTGTCAATTCACCTTTAAGACTCTCAACAATTTTTTTACAGTTGGATAATCCTAATCCACTACCAGGAAATTGGCTTTGATTTTGTAAACGTTTGAAAGGGCCAAATATGATATCAAAATGTTTCGCATCAATTCCTATTCCATTATCCTCAATTGAAAACACCCATTTAAATTCAGATTCCTTGCATGTTATTTGTACTTCCGGACTAGCTCCTTCCTTTTGGAATTTTAGAGCGTTCCCAATCAAATTTTGAAACAATGTGGTTACTGCTACTTCTGAGGATGTAATAATCGGTAGTTTAGAGGTTATAAGTTTTGCATTTGTAAGACTTAAATCTTGTGTCAATAACTCAAAAACATCTTTAACTAAGTTTTCCAAATCAATCTGCTCTTTATTAATCGAATCAATATCACTTTTTGAATACGCTAATAAACCAATAATCAACCTATTCATCCGTCGAATATTCTCAAATATAAATTTTAAATACTGTTGATCTTTGTCATCCCACAAATGTTTGTTCTTACTATCAATTAATTCTATTAAAGATTTAATTCCATTTACTGGTGATTTTAAATCATGTGCTGCCATTGCTGAAAATTCTGAGTCAAGCTTATATGAATCTTCAAGCTTCACTTTATAGGACTCTAGTATATTGTTGCTTTCTTTTAATTTAACAAGACAAATTACTTGGCTAGCAAGTTGCTTAAGAGCCCTTATCTGATTTTTTTCTAATGACCTTGTAAAGCTATCCATAACAGATAAAACTCCAATTTTTATACCTTCTTCATTAATTAAAGGAACTCCAGCATAATATACAATATTTGGATTTGAAAGCACCAATGGATTTTCTTTAAATCTTTTATCTATTGTTGCGTCTTCAACTATAAAAACATCCTTATCAGCTTTAATTGTATGTGCACAAAAGGCTTGATTAACAGCTGTTTTATTCACATCTAAACCATAATGCGATTTAAAAAACGGATTCTTACCATCTACTAAACTAATTAATGCAATTGGAGTATCGCAAATAAAAGCGGCAAGACTGGTAATATCATCAAACATTTTTTCAGGAGCTGTATACATTATATCCAATTTCTGCAAAGTATTTGATCTTAATAAACCTTCATTGTCATTCATTTTTTGTAGCATCTAATATTAAACTTACAAAGTTAAATATATAAAAACATCTTTAATTCTTATATATATAAGATCGAATTATTATCTATAAAAGTAAAACTTTCAGTAATATAAATAAGGATAAAAAAGGCCATTCCTTTTAATTACAAAAGTTTTAAAGAGCTAAATTATTAAATATTGAAAAGAGTAAGTTTTTCAGAAATAAATAATTAATATTTAGAATGTTATAAATTGATACATAATACCATTTATTGAAAGAAGGTGTAAATGCAACCATTATTTTTCACAAGTTTGGTTTATAGTTTTGAGGGAAATAAATATTGCTTAAATCACAATTACTGGCTTGGAATAAAAAAGTAATTGGGGTATATACTTGCAAGATAAATAATTTAAAATGTAAAATATCTTACCAGTTATTCCTTTATAGAGAACAGTTATTTATTAGCATCCTTGTTTTTTGATGTTTGTTTATATGTTTGATAAACAAAATAGCTTTTTACTGATTACCAAAAAAGCCCTAAAATTACAACTCATGAAACAAACCTATTTCAAAAACAAAAAAAACTTTTACCAACAAACAAAAAAAATTGGTTTAACTGCCTTTATCTTTTTAAGCTTAGGAACCATTAAAACCAATGCCCAAGAATCACTAAATACTTCTGGAGGAAATATTTCTAGTTCAGATGGCTCAATAAGCCAATCTGTTGGTCAGCTATTTATTAATCCTATTAATGGATCTAACGGAAATATTTACCAAGGAGTTCAATTTGCTATAGATCTTGAAAACCTAGATACAAATTCGTATCTATTTGACCTTAATGTCAAAACTTTTCCAAACCCAGCGACTTCTGAACTTAATTTACAAGTAAGTAACATAAATAGTCATAAACTTAGTTACAAAATTTATGATTTCCTTGGACGCCTTATTAAATCTGATACGATTTCGACAGAAAAAACAACAATTAACATAGAAGATTTACCTAATGCGGCGTATCTATTAAATGTTTTTTCTGAAAATCAAAACCTTATTAAATCTTTTAAAATCCTTAAAAATTAACACAAATAATTAAAAAATAACCCAAATGAAAAACATTTACCTACTATTACTATTTAGCATTTTATTTACAACAAATACATTTGCGCAAACCCCCGAAAAATTAAGTTATCAAGCTATTGCTAGGGACAATAGCGATATGATTCTTTCATTACAAACTATTGGTATGCAATTAAGCATATTAGAAGGTTCTACTAGCGGAACTGCTGTTTATGTTGAAACACAATCTCCAACAACAAACATAAATGGATTAATAAACCTTGAAATTGGAATGGGATCAACGATCTCAGGAGATTTCTCTACTATAGATTGGGGTAATAACACCTACTTTATTAAAACGGAATTTGATGTAAATGGAGGAACCAATTACACCATTACAGGCACAAGTCAGCTACTTAGTGTGCCTTATGCCCTATATGCAAAAACAAGTGGCAGTTCTACACCAGGACCAGCAGGTGCTAATGGTACCGATGGTGTGGATGGTTTAGACGGTGCGACAGGACCACAAGGACCAGCAGGTTTAAACGGAGCAGACGGTGTTGACGGATTAAATGGTGCAGACGGAACAAACGGAATCAACGGTGTGGATGGTTTAGACGGTGCGACAGGACCAATGGGAGCACAAGGACCAGCAGGTTTAGATGGTGTTGATGGTGCAGTTGGACCACAAGGATTAACTGGTGCTACAGGAGCAGCAGGTGCTGACGGAATCGACGGTGTGGATGGCTTAGACGGTGCAACAGGACCAATGGGACCTCAAGGACCAGCAGGTTTAAACGGAGCAGACGGTATCGACGGTGCAACAGGAGCTACAGGTGCAAATGGTATCGACGGTGTGGATGGCTTAGACGGTGCTACAGGACCAATGGGTCCTCAAGGAACAGCAGGTTTAAACGGAGCAGACGGTATCGACGGTGCAACAGGAGCTACAGGTGCAAATGGTATCGACGGTGTTGATGGTTTGGACGGTGCTACAGGACCACAAGGATTAACTGGTCCTACAGGAGCAGCAGGTTTAGATGGTGCCGATGGTGCTACAGGACCAGCAGGTACTTATACAGCTGGTACAGGTATTGATATTACAAGTGGAGTAATTAGTTCAACTGGTTCTTCAACAATGCCAGAATATGCATATGCATACATTGCAAACTCAAGTACATTAGGAGCTCAAACAATGACTTCTATGTTTCCAGCTGCAACTTATGTAAATGGTGTTGTAATGAATGGTTCATCGATTACATTACATGCAAACAAAATGTATGAAGTAACAGTTGCTTTTTACATCTATAATGCAACAGGAGGACATACGTATAAAATGAAAGATGCTACAAACAGTGCATACCTTGGAACAGAAATTTACTTTGGACAAGGTGGTTCTGATGTATCTTACAACATGTCAACAACAAACTTCTTGTTCAAACCAACAACAGATGTGACTTTAGAACTTGAAAAAACGCAAGGTACAGATGTGAATTTGATTGGTAAAATTGTGGTAAAAGAAATTAAATAAAAATACAGTTTTTAAACCTTATACTTTAACATAAAAAAGGCTAGCAACAATTGCTAGCCTTTTTTTTATAAGTCTGTTTATGAATAATAAAACATAAACTTGAATTAAAATTACAAAACGTCTAAATAAGCTAAAACGTTTTTCTCTATACGTTCTTGAATATTGCTAACATCTGCTTTAACAAATGGTTCT
>JAGPUY010000253.1 GCA_018067265.1 Oceanihabitans sp.
ATTTTTAAAGATATATATGAGAAAAAATGAATAATTGGAAATCAGATTTAAAAAATTGGAAAAAAATATCTAAGGACACTGCTCTTTTCTTTCTAAAACAATCAGAAGAATCACTAGAAGAGACCGTTAACACCTTTGAAAACTATTCTAATAAAACAAATCAATTATTAACCATTTCAATATCTCTATCAACAATATCATTAGGGTATTTTTTTGATTATGGAGAAACAAACTTAGTCTTAAAAATAGCAGCTCTATTATTGACTATATTGTGTTTTATTACAATTCTTGCTCTCCATAAAAACCTGTTTTTTGATAAAATTGGGGTTAAAGGCAGTCAACCAAAACAAATAATAAAAGATAAATTTTTCTCAAATAATCTTAATTCTGAAGAAGAGTATATAAACATTATTCTAAATGAATGCGATAAATATCAAGACAGAATTGATTTAAATAAAATTGTAAACGGAAAAAGAAAAAAAAGAATTAAAACCGCTACAAAACTATTACTATTTATTCCACTAACCATAATACTATCAAAAATAATAACAATGTTTATTTAGTTGTTATCGGAATATCTTGGCTTCTGTCTTCCCAATTATTATCATCATCTCGAACTCGATCATTATCATCATGTGGATTATGATCATCTTCGTCATCCAAAAAACGGTAAGTAATATCGTTTAACATATTTTTATTTTTATAACTAGCTAAAAATAAACAATTTATTCTAATAAAAACATCTTAAATCTTATTAATAGCATTATTCTTCACGACATGCGAAAGGATAATTTGTGTTTTGCTTTCGCCATACACAATAAGTTGGTCGATAAATGTTTCTAAATGTTTTTGATTTTTTAAAATCACTTCCATTACAATGTTTTCGTCACCCGTAATTCGGTAGCAATTAATAACCTCATCAAAGGTTTTAACTTTCTCAAGAAACGGTTTTAGTTTTCCCATAAAAGCATGTAAAGTAATCAGCGCTTTAATTTGGTAACCCACCTCAAAAGGAGAAATTAATGTGATATGGTTTTGAATAATCCCCAAATCTTCCATCTTCTTAATACGCTCTGAAACTGCTGGAGAAGTAATACCTACTTGCCTGCCAATTGCGGCATTAGATTGTCGCGAATTTTCCTGCAAACACTTCAATATCTTCCAATTAAGATTATCTAAACTCATTTCTAAAGTTTTTTATTAAAATGATTTAATTATTAAAGCAAATATATGGTTTTACTTTAATATCGAAAGTGTTTAGTGCTATCTTGTGACTAAATTTGATGGAAATCGAAAAAATATCATGTTAGCGCATATTCCATCACATCTTTCAGACTTACCAATATACAAGCAAGCCTTGCATATTTTTCTGTTGTCTAGAAGTATATCTACGTATCTAAATCAAGATTTAGCATACTTAAAAGAAGATGGTACCGAAGATGCAAACATTTACTTTTCTGGTGATATTGTACAACATTCCGTTTCTCTTGCACCCGAAATTATTAATGCAGAAATGGAACGCTTTTCAGATAAAAAATACAAACATATTGCTTCTGTTAGACAACTTACCAATAGACTATATAGTCATTGTAAGCGTTTAGAAAAATGCAATAGCAATGGAAAAGAATATATTCCTATTTTAAGAAAAGAACTTAAAATCTTTAAGAAGCTACAAAATAGCTGGATGCATACTTTGTAATTACTTCCCTTCTACTATATGTGCATTATACATAATAGAATCTTGAAGACGTTCATATTTAGGATGCATTTTTTCAGCTAAAAGTACATATTGGCATTTTGCTAAACTTTCTGTAACACGTAAAACATCATTATGGTAGTTATTACGTATTAAAAACTCGGCATCATCTAAAGCTAATATTTTAAGTTGGCCTAAATGCACACTATTCATAAAATAAAGCTTGTTCAAGCGTTTTGGTGTTGCTATTAAAACGTCTACACCATAATAAATCTCTTCGCGTTGTTGGTCTAAAGTTTGCTCATCATAAGCGGCATAGATTCTTAAATCCATGTACCTCATATACTTCTCAAACTCCTCTTTTAAATCTAATGCTGCTTGCTTGTCTTTTACAATAATCAATGCTCTAGGAGAATCTTCAAAAGCTTCCGCTTTTAATTTATGAATGATTGCAATGATTAAAGCGGTAGTTTTACCAGAACCTTTTGGTGCTAATCCATATACATTTGCTCCTCCTTTTATTTTTGGTAATATTTCTTTCTGAAAAGGTAAAGGCGCTTCATAATTTAAGGTTTCTAAAGCTTCTTTTAGTACTGGATTTAATTTTTTAAAGGACATGCTAAATAAATTTGTAAGTTGTAAAGCGTAGTAACTCGCCTTAATTTTGCACAAAGGTACGTATTAATGACACATTTTACAGTCTGCTTTGTCTTTGATTTCTCCAACTAAATAACCTTCGTCATTTATTACAAAGTCACAGCAGTCTACAAATCCTTGCGCTATCATTTTACGACCACGTTGTATTTGAGATTTCACAGTAGGTAATGGTAAATCTAACTGCTCAGCTATTTGCGATTGTTTCAGTCCTTTTATATCACTTAAAAACAATGGGTCTCTATATTTTTTAGGCAAACTTTTTATGATACCATCTAAACAGTCTGCTTCGGTATGTTCTAACTTTTGTTCTTCAAAAATAAAATCTTCATCCGTAGTTTCATACACCAACTTTTTGGTTTTAAAATAATCTAAAACCGTGTGTCTTGCTATAGTAAATATCCAAGACTTCACTTTACCATCTGCTTTTAAAGTATCTAGTTTTGTATGTACTTTTATAAAGGTTTCTTGTAATAAATCCTCTGCAATAGTAGCATCCTTTACTTTACTTAAAATAAAATATTTGATGTCGTCTGCATGCAGTTTCCAAATGTCTTGAGTTTTCATAATGGTATACTATAAATAACGCTAATCATAGTATAAATTTACTACAATTAGCGTTGTTATTCTCTTCTATTAGTAATAGCTTAACAATTGCAATTCGTACAGGTACAATTATCGCAAGTACAGTTTTGACAATTTCCTTTGGAGCAACCATCACAGCTGCAAGTACATTCTGTATTTTTCATGATATCTAATTTTTATGTTCATATAATAGACGATACCTTTTTAAAAAAGATGCATTTTATGAAGATTATTTTTTTTGAAAAACTCTAGAATCGACATCTAAAACGCCTGTTTTTATAATTTTCAATTCTTGGATTAGCGCATGCCTTGGGTTTACCAAAATATTATTAGTCCTTGGTAAAATAGCGGAAGGCACTTGCATTGCTAGACTTTTATTCATCTTAAGCCAATCGGTTATGAACTGCATCGAATAATTAGAAGGCGGATTATCACGCCAATTTTCTTCTAGTCGGATTTCTTTTTGCTTCGGAGAAATTAGACGGTCGGGAATTTCAGCTTCCAAATAACCAAAATCGTTGGTTAAAAATTTAAAATCAATATGTTCTAATATTTCTAAAACAGCCAAGGATAAGCTTTCGGAAAAATAAACCATGGGATACCCTTTTTTATTCCATCGTCTGCCATACAATCTTGCACTTTCTCCGGATAAATCTTCTAGATATTGCTTTTTTGCTATTCTGTAAATTTTCAAAAGAATCGTTTTAAGAATAAACACCAAATTCAATACGCCCCAGCGTATCTTTAATTAGACTAGTACCAAAACTTGTATCTAGAAAACTTATGGGTTTTTGATCGTTTAAAACCCGTATTTCGCTATGTAGCCAAGAAGTAAACGCTTCTAAAGTGCCAAGCACTTCAATGCCTCGATAAATAACTTCGGTAATTTCTAAAATTTGTTCTGTAGGATATACATTTAATAACTCTACATCGCTTTTGCGCTGTATGGTACGATGGGAAACATGAATTAATGCACTCATTTTTTCCATAGGAATACCAAGTAAATTACTAATAGTATATACCACAGATTTAGGCAAACCTTTTCTGGTAATTTCTATAAGATCAAAATCATTAGATATGGTTTGACCAACTTGTAAGCTACCACCTAAAACACTGATGATTCTATCGTATTTGTTGTGCCGATTATAAAAAGCTTCTGGCTCATTTGCCAAATTTTTTATAGTATCTTGAAGTTTTTGATTTTCCATAACCATGACATTTAACGAAAATATACGCGTTCTTGTCGTGATTTAGTGGTTTTTACTGTTTTTAACACCAACATAAACAAAATTAAGCGACCAATATTGTTGCTTCATGCACTATTGGAAAATTACATGAATTCGCTATAAAACATAAACTATTTGCCTTTTCATGTAAACGTAAAGCCAATGCTTTTTGACTAGCATCTTTTATCGTTACTATTGGCTTTAATCGTACGGTTTTAAAACTTCCACTTCCTGTTGCTGTAACCTCTAAATCGCCTTCTGCATGATCTGTATAACTTACTACTTCTATATTATTTTGAGCACACACGTATAAATAAGACATCATGTGACAGGAAGTTAAAGCAGATAATAATAAATCTTCCGGATTGTATAATGCATCGTCACCTCTAAATGTTTTTGCTGCAGACACATGTAATGGTGTTGCTTTGTTATCTATTAATACTTCATGATTCCGACTGAAGGTTCTTGGGTTTTGGGTGCTTTCTCCTTCGTTAATTGTCCAATTTACGGTTGCTTTAAAAGTGTGTTTTATAGACATATACTTTTATTATTTGATGTAAAAAAAGCGTTTCCAAGTGAAACGCTTTTGTTTGATTTATTTGTTGAGATTCTTCGCGATGCTCTGAATGACAAACGTTTCACTTAAAGAGTTATTCTTTCTATAAAATTCTGTCCTAATCTTTTTCGTTATTCACCAAAAGAGATTTCCTAAGATTCCAAAATGAGATCCCAAAACAAGTTTGGGATAAGCGATTCGCACACTTTTCGTAAAAACGAAAAGTGGCTCTCTGCTTACATGTTCCTGCGATATTGTCCGCCTACTTCAAATAAAGATGCAGTAATTTCTCCTAAACTACACACTTTACAAACATCCATTAAAGCTTCAAAAATATTTTCATTGTGAATAGCCTTATATTGTAAATCTTTTAACAATGCTTCCGTATCATTTGCTTTATGAAGACTTTCTAAGGTTTTAATTTGAAATTGCTTTTCTTCTTCCGTTGCACGAATAACCTCTTTAGGAATAACCGTTGGAGATCCTTTGGAACTCAAGAAGGTATTTACACCAATAATCGGGAACTTTCCGTTATGCTTTAAGGTTTCGTAATACAAACTCTCTTCTTGTATTTTACTACGTTGGTACATGGTTTCCATAGCACCTAAAACACCACCTCTTTCTGTAATTCTGTCGAATTCTAGAAGCACAGCCTCTTCTACTAAATCGGTTAATTCTTCAATAATAAAAGAACCTTGAATTGGGTTTTCGTTTTTAGCTAAACCTAATTCTTTATTAATAATTAATTGAATTGCCATGGCACGTCTAACCGATTCTTCCGTTGGCGTGGTAATCGCTTCGTCATAGGCATTGGTATGCAACGAGTTACAGTTATCATAAATAGCATACAATGCTTGAAGCGTTGTACGAATATCATTAAAGTCAATTTCTTGCGCGTGTAAGCTTCGTCCGGAAGTTTGAATATGGTATTTCAACATTTGCGCTCTTGCATTTGCACCGTATTTGTGCTTCATTGCTTTTGCCCAAATTTTTCTTGCTACACGACCAATTACTGCATATTCTGGATCAATTCCGTTGGAGAAAAAGAACGATAAGTTCGGTCCAAATTTATTGATGTCCATGCCACGACTTAAATAATATTCCACGTACGTGAAACCATTAGATAAAGTCAACGCTAATTGTGTAATTGGGTTTGCTCCTGCTTCTGCAATATGATATCCAGAAATGGATACCGAATAGAAATTACGCACATTGTTCTCGATAAAATATTCTTGAACATCTCCCATTAAACGCAATGCAAATTCCGTAGAAAAAATACAGGTATTTTGCGCTTGGTCTTCTTTTAAAATATCTGCTTGAACGGTTCCTCTTACTTGCGCAATCGTATTTGTTTTAATTTCTGCATATACATCTGCTGGTAACACTTTATCTCCTGTTACTCCAAGAAGCATCAAACCTAAACCATTGTTCCCTTCTGGTAAATCGCCATTATAAGACGGACGTGTTTTCCCTTTATAAATTTTAGCAATTTTCGCTTCTACTTCTTTTTCTAATCCATTTTCTTTAATGTAAAACTCACATTGTTGGTCAATGGCGGCATTCATAAAGAAACCTAATAACATTGGAGCAGGACCGTTAATAGTCATACTTACCGAAGTCATAACGTTTGCTAAATCGAAACCAGAATACAATTTCTTAGCATCATCTAAACAGCAAATAGAAACTCCTGCATTACCAATTTTACCGTAAATATCCGGACGTAAATCTGGATCGTTTCCGTAAAGCGTTACACTATCAAAAGCGGTTGACAAACGTTTTGCTGGCAAACCTGCGCTTACATAATGGAAACGTCTGTTCGTACGTTCTGGTCCACCTTCACCTGCAAACATACGTGCTGGATCTTCTCCTGTACGTTTAAAAGGATATAACCCGGAAGTATATGGAAATTCACCTGGCACGTTTTCTTGCAAACTCCATTTTAATAAATCTCCCCAAGCTTGATACTTTGGAAGTGCTATTCTTGGAATTTGTAAATGCGATAACGATTCGGTATGCGTTTCTATTTTAATTTCTTTATCTCTTACTTTAAAGCTATAAATCGGATTTTTGTATTTATTTACTTTTTCGTCCCAACCAGTAATTACTTCCCAATTATAAGGATCTAGGTTTAATTTTACGCGGTCGAATTCTTTGATAAGAAGATTTAAAAATTCTTTATCTGTGTCATTCTGAGCTTGTCGAAGAATCTCTTCTTCATTTAATCCCAACTTTCCAATGAAAGACTTTTCGACTGCGCTCAAGGTGACACCTACAACAGAACCAATGGTTTTATAAATTCCGTATAATTTCTGAGCAACTTCTTCTTGCGTTCTTGCTGTTTTATCATAGGCACGATTACTCTCTGCTATTTCCGATAAGTATCTCGTTCTTGATGGCGGAATTACAAAAATCTTTTCGCTCATTTCGTCTGAAATATGAAAGGTCGATTTTAAATCCGAATCCGTTTTCTCCACTAACTTATCCATGATTGCTTTGTACAGCGTATTCATTCCTGGATCGTTAAATTGCGAAGCGATAGTACCATATACTGGCAATTGATCTTGTGGTATATCCCAAAGATTATTGTTTCGCATGTATTGTTTTTTCACATCACGAAGTGCATCTAAAGAACCACGTTTGTCAAATTTATTGATGGCAACCAAATCTGCAAAATCCAGCATATCGATTTTCTCCAATTGCGTTGCAGCACCAAATTCTGGGGTCATTACATATAATGCAACATCAGAATGTTCCATGATTTCGGTATCGGATTGTCCGATTCCAGAAGTTTCTAAAATAATCAAATCGTATTCCGCAGCTTTTAAAACTTGTACTGCTTCGTTTACATATTTTGACAATGCTAAATTAGATTGACGTGTAGCCAAACTACGCATATACACTCTAGAATTATTGATCGCATTCATTCGAATTCGATCTCCTAAAAGCGCTCCTCCCGTTTTACGTTTAGAAGGATCTACAGATACTAAACCAACCGTTTTTTCAGGAAAATCGATTAAAAATCTTCTAACCAACTCATCTACTAAAGAGGATTTTCCAGATCCACCAGTTCCTGTAATTCCTAAAACTGGTGTTTTAGAATTCTTATTTTTTATATGAATTTTATCTAAAGTATCTTTTGCAACTTCCGGGAAATTTTCGGCAGAAGAAATAACTCTAGCAATTGCTCTTGCATTTTTAGAGGATAAAAGATCTGGTTCCTCATTTAAAACATCGCCAATAGCGAAGTCCGATTGCTCGACTAGATCGTTAATCATACCTTGTAATCCCATGGCACGACCATCATCTGGTGAGTAAATACGTGCAATACCATAATCCATTAATTCTTTAATTTCAGATGGAAGGATTACACCACCACCACCACCAAAAATCTTGATATGTGCTGCACCTCTTTCTTTTAAAAGATCGTACATATATTTAAAATACTCATTATGTCCACCTTGATAAGAGGTTAAACAAATCGCATTTGCATCTTCTTGAATGGCTGTATTTACAACCTCATCTACACTTCTGTCGTGACCTAAATGGATCACTTCTACTCCTGTAGACTGAATAATACGACGCATAATATTTATGGATGCATCATGACCGTCAAATAAGGCTGCTGCCGTAACTATTCTTACTTTATATTTTGGTTTGTATGGTGTTTCTTGTGTCATCTTAAGGTTTCTATGGCTTTTTATTTGAAAGATGTAACATTCCTTTTATATCTTTCTATAATTTCAAAAAAAGGAATGCATGTTTCATTCCTAAAATATAATCTGTTTTATGCTCGCAATTTACGGAATATTCAAAAATATTGCTCTATAATATGCAATTATCTAAAAGTTAAAAACAAAAAGATAAGTTCGTATTTTTAAAGTAATTTAGTATGCATATTACTTATTAGGTTTTCGTTTTCACGGAAATAAAAATATATAAAATTATCGCTTTCGCGGAAAACAAACATGAAAAAACTAACCATACTTATAAACTGCCCGGATCAATCTGGAATCATTGCAACTGTTACCAATTTTATTGCCAATAATAATGGAAACATTGTTTACATAGATCAGCATGTAGATAGAGAACAAGATATTTTCTTTATGCGTTTAGAAAGTGAATTTGAAACTGCTTCTTTTAATATTGAAGTGTTTAAGGCGAACTTTAAAATAGATTTAGCAGATCGTTTTAAAATGAAATGGCGTATCTATTCTGCTGCAAACAAACCAAAAATGGCATTGTTTGTATCTAAATACGATCACTGTTTATATGATATTTTAGGGCGTTATAATTCTGGAGAGTTAGATGTAGATATTCCTTTTATTATAAGTAATCACAATACTTTAAAGCCTATTGCAGACAGTTTTAATATTCCATTTTATCATATTCCAGTTAGCAAAGATACTAAAGCGGAAGCGGAAGAACAGCAACTAAAATTGTGTAAAGAATTTGGCATCCATTTTATTGTACTTGCGCGTTATATGCAAATAGTATCTAGCAAAATAATTAGTCAATACCCAAATAAGGTTATCAATATTCATCATTCCTTTTTACCTGCTTTTGTTGGTGCAAAACCCTATCATTCTGCATACAAACGTGGCGTAAAAATTATTGGAGCAACCAGCCATTACGTTACCGAAGAATTAGATGCTGGACCGATTATAGAACAAGATGTTGCCCGTGTTTCTCATACACATGCCATTGAAGATTTAATTGCCAAAGGACGCGATTTAGAAAAAATAGTATTAGCCAACGCTATTAAACTACATATTAAACGCAAGGTAATGGTGTATAATAATAAAACGGTGATTTTCTCGTAGTTACTATTTGCGTGAGCGGTTGCAGTGGCATCCTTTTTGCTTTTCGCAAAAAGATATAACGGAAAACGCGGTTTTTATCAAAAAAACACGCCATAATAATTATATTTGTACCCAAAATTATATATCATGAAAAAAATATTTGCATTCGTTATTATTTTAAACTTTACTGCTTGTGCAGAATTACAACAAGTAATAGATCAATTACCTGACGAAGTAAGTTCTCTTTCTGAATCTGAAATCGGTGCTGGCTTACGCCAAGCTTTAGACCTTGGTATTGACAAACAAGTAACCAAACTAACACAAAAAGATGGTTTTTTCAAAAATGACTTGGTAAAAATTGTACTACCTGAAGAATTAAAAAAAGTAGACAAAGCATTACGTGATATTGGTCTAAGTAGTTTAGCAGACGAAGGTTTAAAAGTATTAAATAGAGCTGCAGAAGACGCGGTAAGTGAAGCAACTCCTATTTTTGTTAGTGCGGTTAAAGACATCACTTTTGCGGATGCAAAAAATATTCTTCTTGGTAACAATGATGCAGCTACACAATATTTAACAAGCAAAACACAAACTGCTTTATACGCTAAATTCAATCCGGTGATTAAAAGCTCTTTTAGCAAAGTTGGTGCAGATCAAATTTGGGCGAATTTAATTAACAAGTATAACGCGATTCCTTTTACCAGTAATGTAAACCCAGATTTAACAGACTATGTTACAAGTGAAGCTTTAAAAGGTGTGTATACGATGATTGCTGTGGAAGAAAAAGAAATAAGAAGCAAATCGTCTTCAAGAACTACAGATTTATTACGTAAGGTTTTTGCTTTGCAGGATTAGTATAATATAATGCATTGTTAGATTAATCGATATAATTAGATATAAAAAGCCTTTGAAGAAATGATTCTTCCAAGGCTTTTTATTTGCGATTCAAACATACTATTTAGAATAAGCAAATTAGATTTGGAACGTTTGATTTAAAAGAATCTTGTTTTTTTGTTAAATTTATAGAAAGCATGTTTAAGCTGTCTATAAATAACGTATATTTAATTGATTAATAGCCAATTACCACAATGAACAAAAATGATTTAATAAAAAAGCATCAAAGTAAACTCGATAAGAAATACAAAAGCCTAATCGAGCAAGCTTATAATTTTAGACAAACAGATCACGCATTAAGTGATATTTCAGAATACAGAGCCATTAAGCTTTTAGGTAAATTAAACAAGTTAAAATACCTATCTAGAGACACATCACCTTCTGCAGTTTCTTAATTTATCTTTTATTTAACCTTTGCTTAAAATCCAAATGAACAGAAAACGCGTACTTTATATATAAAGAACAAGTTATGAGCACACATTTTTGCAAGGTTGGAAAAACAAAACCTAATTTAAACAAGTTATTAAACTTAAAATCTGCGGATAAAAAAGCAGTACAGTTTGTGGAAGTGGTATACAAGAAAAAGTATACTAAAGACTTACATGTAGCGTCTTAAAATAACTAAAAGACTTCATAAGCCTAGAACCATACCACGAAAACATTTCGCCATCTACTAATTGTATCTTGGCATTAGTATAGTACGCTTGTAATTCTTCGATATGTTTTTCTTTAAAAGGATAAGGTTCACTGGACAAGAAAACAACATCGACATCTTCCTCTTGTTGTAGCTTAATTTCTGGATACCTTCCTAAATCGGCATATACATTTACCAATTTATTTAATTGTAATAAATAATTAATAAAGGTGTCTTTACCAGCAACCATAAAAGGATTTTTCCAGATGAAATACGCCACTTTTAAAGTTGCTTTGTCTTTTATAAAATTTTGAAAATCTTTTAAATTGGTTTGAATTTTTTCTGAAATCACGGAAGCTTCTTCCTTCTTATTGAATATTTCTCCATATTGCTGCATCATTTCTACACAATGGGAAACGGTTTCAATTTCGGAAACATGCACCGTACAAATGGCACTACAAGCATCCACAATATCTTTTGTGTTTTCCTCTTTATTACATAGAATAATATCTGGCTGTAGCGCTTTTATCTTTTCTATATTTATTTGCTTTGTACCACCAACAATTGTTTTTGTTTTTAGTAAATGCTTTGGATGTACACAAAATTTAGTAATACCAACAATAGAAGATTCTAAACCTAAATCGTAGAGCAATTCGGTTTGCGAAGGCACTAAGGAAACAATCCGTTTAGGAACGGATTCTAAATTTAATGGTCTTCCTAGTTGGTCTTTTAGCTTCATTTAAAAGGATTACTTCGTTACTCGAAATGATAGAATAGCTTCCATTTGCGCTTGCAGTTCTTTGGCACTATTTGCTGCTGCAGCTGCAAAATCTTGCTCTTGGGAAGCGTAAATAATTCCTCTTGAAGAGTTTATTAATAAACCTACAGTATCACTCATACCGTATTTACAAACATCTTGTAAGTTTCCACCTTGCGCTCCAACACCTGGAACTAATAAAAAGCTATTGGGAATAATTTTTCTAATTTCTGCAAAATATTCTGCTTTAGTAGCACCAACCACATACATTAGGTTTTCTGAATTTTTCCAGTTTTTAGAAGTCTCTAATACTTGCTTGTACAATTCTTTTCCTTCTACTTGTTTGGTCTGAAAATCGAAAGCACCTTCGTTGGAAGTTAATGCCAACATAATAGTATGTTTGTTTTCAAAAGCTAAAAAAGGCTCTACCGAATCTTTTCCCATATACGGTGCAACAGTGACACTATCGAACGCTAAATCTTCAAAAAAGGCTTTGGCATACATGG
>JAGPUY010000406.1 GCA_018067265.1 Oceanihabitans sp.
AAATCTAACACTTCGCCTGCTGCAAAATGGACAGAAATCATAGAACCTATTCTATTTATGGTATGTGTAATATTATTTTGGTTGAATACTTCAGCAATACCTTTATGTAAATATTCCGTTTTTTCCGCTAGACGGTTATAGATTTCATCGTCGCCATTTAATTCTTGTAACATCGCCAAACCAGCAGCCATTGCTAACGGATTTCCACTTAAAGTTCCAGCTTGATACACAGGACCAAGAGGCGCTAAATGACTCATGATTTCTTTATTCGCCGCAAATGCACCTACTGGTAATCCGCCACCAATTACTTTTCCAAAACAAACAATATCTGCCTTTACATTATAAAGCTCTTGCGCGCCACCTTTTGCTAGTCGGAAACCAGTCATAACCTCATCAAAAACCAAAAGGATATTATTCGCATCACAAAGCTTTCGTAACTCTTGCAAAAAATTATTCTTCGGAGGAATACAACCCATATTTCCAGCAACAGGTTCTAAAATAACACAAGCTATTTCTCCTGTATTGGCTTCCACAATTTGAGCAACGTTGGCGATATCATTATAAGCTGCTAGCAAAGTGTCTTTTGCTGTACCGGCTGTAACTCCAGGACTATTTGGTGACCCAAAAGTAACCGCACCACTTCCTGCTTGTATTAAAAACGAATCACTATGTCCGTGGTAGCAACCTGCAAATTTGATGATTTTATCTTTTCCTGTAAAACCACGAGCAAGACGCACAGCACTCATGCAAGCTTCTGTTCCTGAATTCACAAAACGAATCATTTCTATATTTGGCACCATAGCAACTGCTAATTCTGCAATTTGCGTTTCAATCTCTGTTGGCGTACCAAAAGAAGTTCCTTTTTTGGTTTTCTCTACCACCGCATCTACAACGGGCTGAAAAGCATGACCAAGTATCATTGGTCCCCAAGAATTTATATAATCGATATATTCGTTATTGTCTTCATCTATTAAGTAAGCTCCTTTTGCTTCTTTAATAAATATTGGCGTTCCTCCTACTGCGTTGAATGCTCTTACCGGAGAATTCACTCCT
Source organism: Oceanihabitans sp. (assembly GCA_018067265.1). Taxonomy (GTDB): domain Bacteria; phylum Bacteroidota; class Bacteroidia; order Flavobacteriales; family Flavobacteriaceae; genus Oceanihabitans. The sequence continues at coordinate 1,054 of JAGPUY010000406.1, forward strand.
CCAGGAATCACTTTTTCTGCTTGCGCAAATAATGCGCTACTACGTGTATAATTCATGAAATTTAATAATCTTTTGGCATTGGTTTTACAAAAAGCACCTGACCTACAAATAAGCCTGTACCTTCTAAACCATTTAATTCTTGAAGTTCTTGTACTGTAATCTTATGTTTTTTAGAAATAGAATATAGTGTATCTCCTTTTCCTACGGTGTGTTTATCATTATTATCTGCAGTTTTCCCTAATACTTCTGCATCAAATCGATGTAACTGATAACGATCAATTAAGCTAATTAACTTGGCTGGATATTTTCTATCTGTAGCATAACCTGCTGCCCGTAATCCTTTTGCCCAAGATTGGTAATCGTCTTTTTCAAAATCAAATAATTTACTGTAACGACTTCTTCCGGTTAAGAAAAGCGAATGATCTCTAAACGAATATTTAGAGTTGTTATATTTACGGAAACATTCTTGTGACGCATCATCATCATGATAAATTTTTGCTCCAGTCCAATCGTGGCATTTAATTCCGAAGTGATTATTAGCTTCTACGGAAAGTCTTCCTTTACCAGAACCCGATTCTAAAATACCTTGCGCCAAAGTGATACTCGCGGGAATACCATATTTGCGCATTTCATCTTGTGCTATATCGCTATAAATGGCAACATACTCTTCGGTAGAATTGGCATAAACCTCTGGAGTAGTCGGCGTAATTTCAGGGGTAGTTACATTTTCTCGTTCTGGTTCTTTTTCCGTGTTTTTAACCACCACAACTCTTTTAGCCTTTTTAGGAACTACTTTTTTACTTGTCCCACAACTAAACATAAACAACGCTAAACAGCTTACAATAATTATTTTCTTCATTTTTTATTCAATCAATGGTAAATTCTTCTTTTTTAAAACGGTGTTCATACCTTCAATACCTTGTAATCCTCCGGTATGGATGACTAATATTTTGGAATGCTTCGGAAAAAATCCTTTTGCTATTAAATCTTGAATCCCAAATAGCATTTTCCCTGTATAAACAGGATCTAAAGGTATATCGTTTTCCTTTTTAAAGCTATTGATAAACGTTATTAAGGCTGCATTTATTTTAGCGTAACCCCCAAAATGATAATCCGTTATCAACTCCCAATTTGTTCCGTTGGTAAATTTACTAATTTCTTCTTGTAAAAAGTCTCCTTTTAATGCTGGAAATCCTAGAATTTTTTGATGCGGAAAACTAGCGTTAATAATCCCAGAAATCGTACCACCAGTTCCTACAGGGCAACATATATAATCATATACCTCATCGCCTTCTTCTATAATCTCCTCACAACCTTTTACTGCCAGGGCGTTTGTTCCGCCTTCCGGAATTAAATAAAAGTCACCAAACAGATCTTTTAATTCATCCATAAACAACTTAGATGTTTTATTTCTAAAGGCTTCTCGTGACACAAATTGAAACTGCATACCTTGTTGTTTCGCAAAACTCAAGGTAGGATTTCCGCTTACTTTATTTGCTAACTCTTCCCCTCTAATAACACCAACCGTATTAAAGCCATATTCTTTTCCTACGGCTGCAACAGCGGCAATATGATTAGAAAAAGCGCCTCCAAAAGTCACCATAGTAATTTTATTTTGACGCTTAGCTTCTATGATATTATACTTCAGCTTACTTAATTTATTCCCAGAAACAAATGCATGATTCAGATACGTTTTTCTTACAAAAACCTGACAATCAGCATTCAAACCCACTTTAACAGTCGAAGTCTTCATTTAAACAAAAATTTTCCTATTATTGTTAATAATTATACTATTTTAGCTAAGGATGTTAATAGATTGAATTTAATTTAATAAAAACGTTAAATTAATAAAAAATATTTCATCTTTTATAGATTCCCCAAAATCTACAATTTACTTTTTCTTATCATGTCCTTTTGACATAAACTTATGTTCCAAAATTAAAGTTTATGATGAAAAAATTACACCTTACACTATTTAAAAACAAGAAAACGCAAAATAGGAAGCACTTCATATTCCTTTTCCTGATTTTATTATGCTCAAATTCTAGAGCACAAAATACTACAAACCTAACGGAAGGACACACCTTTAATACGAAAACTATTAGTAGTGATAACAGCCAGATACCGGACATCCTTATTTCTTGGGATTTCACACAGGTAAATAAAAAAGAACAACTATCATTAGCTATTGAAGTTCAACCTCTTAATGCTTGCTGGAACAAACTTAACGGCACCAATCGTTCTGAAAAAATCACTCGTAACATAAAAGATTTTTCGAAGAACTATAAAAGCAACCTTACTTTGGGATTTTCGGAACTAAATAGCAAATGCTTTAAATGGCGGGCCAAAATAGATACTAACTCAGAAACAAACTATACGGAATGGCAATTTTCTAGTTTCCTATAATGGAGCAACAACCCTAATACAGCATAAACATGAAAAAAATTACACTTCTACTTATATGTAGCTTTTTTATACAAACCTCTTTTTCTCAAGGAAACTCGGTAGCAACTGCAGATCAATTTTGTTCTGGTGGCTCTGGATTAGTATTTCCTAATGTTACAGGAAATCCAAATGTCACAAATGTTGGTTGCTTGTATAGTATTCCAAACCCAGCTTACTATTTTTTACAAATAGAACAACCTGGCGATTTATTTTTCACCATTTCTCAAGAAACTGCTGGAGGAGCAGGTTTAGATGTTGATTTCATTTCTTGGGGACCATTTCCTTCACTTGCAGCAGCCAACGCCGCAATCACATTAACTGCATGTACACCAACAGCATGCCCTAACAACACTACCGACCCAACTTTTTATCCTTATACCACAGACGACATAACAGATTGTAGTTTTAGCACAGCACCAACGGAAGATATGACGATTAATAGTGGTTTATCTGGTCAAATCTATGTCG
>JAGPUY010000411.1 GCA_018067265.1 Oceanihabitans sp.
AATTGATTTTGTTATTGTCAGTTTTATTTATAAAATACTTGATGATATGCTTTCGCTATCATTTGAAATAACGGAATTAACTTTATTTGAAACCAAAATAAAGCTGAGTTTTAGTTTTATGATTTTATCGTTTTATATTTATATAATATTGTTTGATGTTTTTAATAAAGGGATAACGTTTGGGAAAATGATTTTTAATTTATCTATAGATAATACTACGGATAATAATCTTCAAGTAGTAGATTTATTAAAAAGATCATTGCTAAAAATAATCACCATAATTATTTTACCAATATCTATTCTTTTGTATCTATTTAAAAATAAGTATCTCTTACAAGATAAATACTCTCCTTTAGAGGTTGTTTAAATGGATAAGAAATAATGCAAGATAAATCTTGTTAAACAGAAAAGTACTAAATGAATAATTTAGTACTTTTTGCTTAAAAAAGGATTATGCAATTGTTGAAGTTCTTTATAATTTGTTGGTTGGAATAAATGAATGGACTAATTTATATAAGAGAAGCTTTTTTCATGCTTTAAAATTTGCCTAATTATTATACACTCTAATAATATTACCGCTTACTTCTACAAAATAGGGCTTTAGTCCGTATTGTCCTGTAGTACTTCCATTTGGTTGTCCGGTTAAAATATCATACACATTGTCGTCATCACAACCACAGCTTGCTAATACGCCAGACACTGTTAAAGCAGAACACGATTGATAATAGTGGTTTGGGTCGCTTAATTCAAAAGCAGTATAAGAGCTTCCAGAATAGTAAACTACAATACCACTTAGTCCAAAACCGTAGACTATGGCGTGATTTCCAGGGAATTGTAAACTGTTGTATTGCGGAAAATTAGTGTTTATTGCGGTTCCGGTATCAAAATTTATATCTGTTAAATATTCGTTATCGTTATTGTCATCGTTTTTACTACAAGCATGTAGCAAAAAGCTGGTTAGCACTATTAATAGCAAGTTTTTCATTTTTTTTTTTGTTTTGCAAGGTACAAAAAATGTACTTTGAATTAAATGTTTAGTATCGTTGGAAAAGCCCTTTTTATAAATAAATATGTGCCTTACCTACAGTACTTTTATATGCATTTTTCATTATGTATATAAAAATTTCGTACTTTTGTTATACAATCTCGTGTATGCGAGATTTTTTTATGCGGAACACTTAAGCAGCGAATTGCCTAAGAAGATTTCAGCATCTTTTATATTAAACGACGAAGTTATGAGTAAAGTATCTTATTATACAGCAGAAGGACTAAAAAGATTAAGAGAAGATCTTAAGCAGCTTAAAGATGTGGAGCGTATTAAGGCATCTAGAGCAATTGCAGAGGCAAGGGATAAAGGAGATTTAAGTGAGAATGCCGAATATGACGCCGCTAAAGAAGCACAAGGTATGCTGGAAATGCGTATTTCTAAGTTGGAAGATCAACTTGCCGGAGCTCGTGTTATTGATGAGTCGCAAATGGATAACTCTAAAATTTTAGTACTTTCTAAAGTGAAAATAAAAAACCAAACCAATGGTATGGAAATGTTATATACTTTGGTTGCAGATGGTGAAGCAGATTTGGCTGCCGGTAAAATATCAGTAAACTCACCTATTGGTAAAGGTTTATTGGGTAAAACGGTTGGAGATGTTGCCGAAATACAAGTACCTAGCGGTATCATGAAGTTTGATATTGTAGATATTTCTAGATAAAAAAATCTTTTTTTATTTCCATGAAGGTGGAAATCTTTCAAGAAAACAATAAGATTCCTATTTTTAGCTGAAAACAATTCGGTTTTAAATAGGAATTTTTATATTTACATATAATCCCTTTTTTTATGGCTTCTATATTTACTAAAATTGTTCAGGGCGAAATACCTTGTTATAAAGTTGCGGAAACCGATGATTTTTTGGCGTTTCTAGATGTGAATCCCAATGCCAAAGGACATACGCTTTGCATTCCTAAAAAGGAGGTCGATAAAATCTTTGATCTGGACGAAGAAACGTATACGGCTTTGATGCAATTTTCGCGTAAAGTAGCTATTGCTTTAGAGAAAGCTGTAGACTGTAAACGCGTTGGTGTTTCGGTAATTGGTTTAGAAGTGCCTCATGTGCATGTGCATTTAATTCCGTTAAATACGATGAAAGATGCAAGCTTTCAACAAAAAACAAAATTAACTACCCAAGAGTTTCAAGATATAGCAAAGGCTATTCAGTCTTATTTATAAAAACGCTATTAATATAATTACAGAAATTAGTACGCTAATTAGCGAAATAAGTATCCATGCTTTCTTTTTTAGTTTGGTAGACGCTATTTTAGGTGTAAATGCTTTTTGTTGGTAAGCAAAAACACGTTCTATATCTTCGGTCCACATCACAGGAAAAATATCTGTACTGCAAGTTTTGCAATGTATTGCCTGTGTGGTTTCGTTAGTAATAGATCTATAAAGCGATGTTTCTATAAATTTTTGCTTAAAGGTTAATTGTAAGCCATTGGTGTTATAGCATTCCGGACAATTATTGTTTAAGGCTACTTCCTTTATTGTAATTAGTTTTTCGTCCATATTTAAATGCTTTTTAATGCAATTTGCATGGTCGTACCTTTGCCAATTTCCGAATGTAAAACTTTAATTTTACCATCATGAAATTCTTCAATAATACGCTTTGCTAAAGAGAGTCCTAAGCCCCAACCTCTTTTTTTTGTAGTATAACCAGGTTCAAAAACAGCTTTGAATTGGTTTTTAGCTAAACCTTTTCCAGAATCTGTAATCTGAATACTTATATTATTTTCTAATTGTAAGATCTCAATTTTCAGTTTCCCTTTTCCTTTCATGGCATCAATACCATTTTTCACAAGGTTTTCAATGGTCCAACTATATAACTGTTTGTTTAAATTTACGAAAATTTTATTTTCTGGCACAATTATCTCGAAATCAATTAGTTTAGATAGTCTAGTTTTTAGATAATCTGTTGTCGTAAGCGTTTCTGCTACAATATCTGTTTTCTCTAATTTTGGTAAAGAGCCTATTTTGCTAAAACGTTCGGTAATGGTTTGTAATCTGGTAATGTCTTTTTCTATTTCTTTTATGTATTCGGGATTGACCTTTTCTATTTTTAAAATTTCCGACCAACCAATTAGCGAAGATAAAGGTGTCCCAATTTGATGGGCTGTTTCTTTTGCCATGCCGGACCATAATTTGTTTTCGATTGCTGTTTTATTACTTCGGTAAAAAAAGTAGACTACAGCACCAAATAAAATAATTATTAGCAATAAAGCTAAAGGGTAATATTTTAGTTTGTTTAATAAAGGCGAGTTCCCGTAATACAGTACTTGTCCTTCGTAATTTACATCTACAGGCACATTTTCACTGCTAAATTGTGTGATTAATTTTTTCACATTTTTGATAACAAATAGGGAATCGGTTTTTTTTCCATCACCAATATTATTAAAAGTAACTATAGCAGAATCTTTATCCACAACAATCATTGGTGTGGTGTTATTGCTACTAAGAATTTTTAGCGTTAGATCTAAATTAGAAGAGGCATTTTCATCTGTAGAAAGCTCGCTTACTACTTTTAAAAATTCATTTTGTGCAAAAGACCAGTTTTCCATTTTAACGCGTTCTTCTGCTTTAAATTTCTGAAAGAAAACATACGTATTCCATAAAATAAGAGAAATAATAGCAAAGGAAGCAATTATAATAACCCATCGAATAAGATTTCTATTTTTTGAAAAACCCATAATTTTGTTTGAAAAATATTTTTAGCGGCATCCAGAACTTGTTTCCGGATAGAAATTTTAAATATAATGCTATTCTGTTAATATTATTGTGTAGTTGTTAGTAAATAGGTTTTTTGTTGCGCATCAAAAGCCTTAGTTTTGTAGAAATTATTGTGTACATGTTATCATTCGAACCAAAAGAACTTACTACAGGAAAATTGCACGGGTATTTATTAAGTGCCGTTGCGCCAAGACCTATTGCTTTCGCAAGTACTATAGATGTTGATGGTAATCCTAATTTGTCGCCTTTTAGTTTTTTTAATGTGTTTAGTGCAAATCCGCCAATATTAATATTTTCTCCCGCTCGAAGAGTCCGAGATAATACCACAAAGCATACACTTGAAAATGTGGAGGCTATAAAAGAAGTGGTAATTAATGTGGTGAATTATGATTTGGTACATCAAATGTCTTTGAGTAGTACCGAATATCCCGAAGACGTAAATGAGTTTGAAAAAGCTGGATTAACCATGTTGCAATCCGATATCGTAAAACCTTTTCGTGTTGCAGAATCTCCAATACAATTGGAATGTAAAGTAAACGAAATTGTAAAATTAGGAACCGAAGGAGGCGCCGGAAATTTAGTAATTTGCGAAGTAGTAAAATTACATATTGCAGAAGGTGTTTTAAATGAAGACCAATCTATTAATCAAGAATTATTAGATCTGGTAGCAAGAGCAGGAGGAAGCTATTATAGTCGCGCAAAAACTGGTTTTTTCGAAATACCAAAACCGCTTTCCACTTTAGGGATTGGTGTAGATAATGTGCCGGAAGAAATTAGAAATAGTACGATTTTAACAGGAAATGATTTAGGTATGTTGGGGAATGTTGAAAACTTACCGGAAGAAAAAAGCATTCAGGCTTTTAAAAACGAACATAATTTAAGTTCTTTATCCACGGAAATAAAACACAAAAAAGCAAAAGATTTTTTAAGTTTTAATGATGTAGAGAGTGCTTGGAAAATGTTATTATCGTAACTTTACGATATCAAATTAGACGAATATTTAATAATTATATAGAAGATGGAAGTACAAGGAAAAGTAAAAATGATTGGAGAAACTCAAACTTTTGGAAGTAATGGGTTTAGAAAGAGAGAATTAGTAGTAACAACAGACGAGCAATATCCACAACATATACTAGTAGAGTTTGTGCAAGATAAAACAGATCTTTTAAACAACTACCAAGCAGGACAAGCTGTAAAAGTAAACATCAATTTAAGAGGTAGAGAATGGGTTAATCCACAAGGAGAAACTAAATATTTCAACTCTATTCAAGTTTGGAGAATTGAAGCTGCACAAGGAGAAAGTGCTTCTGGCGAAATGCCTCCAGTACCACCAGCAGATGCTTTTGAGCCTGCAGCAAATGTAAATGAAGAAGATCACGACGATTTACCTTTCTAAAAAATAATTTTAAGTTCCCGTTTAGTCGGAAATCTTAAAAAAAAGACCTCGAGAACATTATTGTTGTCGAGGTTTTTTATTTTTACAAAACCATGCAATATTTAACGAGTAAAATAGAATTTCCAAAGGTTGAGGAAGCAGACGAAGAAGGTTTGCTTGCCATTGGTGGTGATTTAAGTGTAG
>JAGPUY010000415.1 GCA_018067265.1 Oceanihabitans sp.
CCTCGTTAGCTTCTGGTAAACGAATTGCCTTTTCAGCAGAACCAAATACCGTGAACTTCGGAGAAAAGGTGTAAGAAATAGAACCTCCATACCCCAAGTCGTTAGAGCTTATATTGTTTTCTTCAATCACAATAGTTGCAGTCGATGTGTTAGAAGTTCTAGTTCTTAATTTAGAAGTTCTATCCATATAATAGGATTTTGCAAAAATAGAAGTCCTTAGTTTATCGTTAAATGCTAAGTTTTCAAAAGAAAGTGCTAAAATCGACTTGCTATATTTACGTTCTTCTTTTAATGCGTTTTCCACTGCTGGAAGCATAGGATCATCCGAATCTCTAGTAAACGTGTTTAACAAATGATTTAACTGAATGGTATTATTTTCGTTTAGATGGTATGCTAAGTTTGTTCTTGTGTTAATCGTTTGATCGATATCTTTTTGTAGTGTTGGATCTCCAGCTTCCGCTCCCGAAGCCCAAACATCTGGATCGTTATAATAACTGGTAGGATGCCCTAACCAACTGTATTGTGTAGCAATAGTATCTATGGTTTTTCGGTGTAATTTGGAGAAAGAAGCAAAAGCACTAAAATCTAGATTTTTAATAAAATCTTTTTTCGCATAATCCAAGCTATACATATTCGTGCTTTGTTCGGTAAATCTATTACCATAAACAATTTCCATAGTCGCACCTGTTTGTATTTGCTGATCCATATTGGAAAGCAAAACACTCGCTAGCAATTTATCTGCCCATGCTACATTGGTATAACCAAATTCTGCTTTACCACCTTGCGATCTATATCTGTCATGAAAGCGTTCTGCTTCGATATATACATCAGGAGTACCAGCCGAAAGTGCCACAGCAACTTGATCTCCAGAAACCTTATAATTATTATCGGCATAATTTACAAAAGCAGAACCTCTTGCGGTTAAACCATTTTTATTGTTTCGGTATCCGCCATTAATATCTGCACGATAGGTTCCGAAAGACCCAGCAGAAATAGATGCTTTTAATTCGTTTTTAGTAATACTATTAAGTACAATGTTAATAGCGCCACCCATAGCATCATCCGACAAATGCGGGGGCACAACACCTTTATAAACTTCTATTCGTTTGATTAAAGAAGGAGGAATGCTGTTTAATGAAAAGGATGGTCCGAAATTTCGAATAGGAACACCGTCAATAAATACTTTTACCGAATTTCCTGTCATTCCATTTAAGTTATAATGCGCATGAGATCCTAAACCTCCAGATTGCCTAACGCGAACACCTGCAGATTGATCTAATAATTCATTCACCTGAATGGATTGTATTGCAGCAGCTTTGGTTTCAATGACATTAACTGCAAATCCTTTTTCTTCTATTTTTTGTTGTACTGTTTTAGATCGAACAAGCACTTCGTCTAATTCTTGAAATTCAGAGATTTCTAAGACAATATTTACTTCTTTGCTTTTAGAATCTAGCAATACAGTAATCGTTTTAGGTTTTGCATCTAAGGAATAAAACTGCAAGGTATATTCGCCAAATGGGATGTTTTTAAAACTAAAAGCACCGTTTACATTTGCACTTGTTTCTTTTTCAAGAGTTTCACCTTTAAGCATGATATACGTAGCAACGGCAGGAGCTTTGGTGTCAAATTTCACTTTTCCGTAAAAGTCGCCGTGCTGACCGATAGCAGAAATACTAAAAAATAGAAATAGATAAATGGGTAATATTTTAAATGGAAACACGTCTTAAATTTTTTACAAAAGTATCCTTATTTGTATTTATTCCAAATAAAAATAAGGATTATTTTAAAATAATTTCGAACTCCTTTTTTTGTGAAATTATACCGCTTTGTTAGAGCTGTTTAGGTCGTGCTATTACAACATAGTATTGGGTGACTAAAAGGAGGATTACATTGTAATTGCGTTAAATTCCATCCGATGGTTTACGTTAAGTATGGCATATTTTAAGAATTGTTTACTTAAAAACCTCTTTTCAGGACTGAAGTAGCAGTCCTATAAGAGTTTTCCATTTTTAATATTAGCCTTGTATTTTCGTATTGTTTATTATATATATTAGTACTATATTATAATCTATATCAACCCTTTTAATTAAAATGAAAAATAGACTTCTATTTTGCTTTAGTATTTTTTTATGTTCGTCTTCTTTACTTGCTCAAAAGCTAGATTCAGAAAAGATTACAGAACAAATCAGCTTATACAAAAATGATCTTCGTGGTCCGTATAAAGACATTCGTTGGTTTTGTACAGATGGAAGTATCAGACAGCCAAAAGATCCTTGTCCGGATAATATCGGACCAGGAAATCAGCATGCTAGATATAAAGATGAAGTTGAAAAATTAGGAAAAACTAATCATGTCTTTTTAGGGCAGATTTTAACCTACACTAAAAACGAAACGTTTTGGGATAGCGATCATAATAACTCGCGATTAAAACAATACCAAATGGATAAGTATTTAGGAGCTGTAGATGATGGTTGGGTAAATAGAAAAAGCCAATTTTATCGCGGTGCAATCCAATCGGAAGATGAAGAAGCTTGGGGAATCGATTTTTACAAATGGTTACTTGCTCAAGATGCATTGTTAGTAGCTAATTATTATTTAATAAGACAGTCGTTAAAAGATATTCCGCATAGTGGCGATGATAATGTAGCGCAACTAATGCGTAGTCAGTCTAAAGTGCTTTCCGATGTATATCCTTCCTTTATGGATTTACGTGTTAAAATACACGCACAACCAGAAGTTAATGATATCGAAAAAGTAAGCGCTTTTAAAACAAAGCACGCTTCCAAAATGTCTAGTAGCCAAACGAAAGTGCTAAACGAATTACTAGCTACTATGACTACGTTTTTTAAACCTATTGATTTAGTTTCATTACAACAGAAGGCTACTTTATTAAAAACAACTCCTTTTGGAGAAGCTTTTAAAGATTATGCTTTAGCGAATAATGTAAACACAAATGCGGCAGATTTAATTCAGGATACTGCAGAATTACTAGTGAATTTAAGAACCAATCTTTTAGTAGAAAAAAGACCTTTAGCACGTTTACAAATGCTAGATGTTTCTATTAAATTAGAAGAAGTTATTTTTAAGAATGCACCACTTTGGAAACCGGAAACGGTAGCACAATTAGTAGAAAAAGTATGTTATTTAGGAATGGCAACAGCGGCATCTGGTTATCTTGAACAACACGAATGGGAATCTTTAAGTTTAACCAAAACGGCGAATTTAAATAACGAATCTACCTTAGGCGAATTAACAACCATCTTACAAAGCGGAAGAAGTCTGGTAGAATGGAGTTCTGGAATGGTGAAAGCAAATTATCAAAATGAAGTAGATACCTACACCACATTTGAGCCTTTAGCCTATGGTTTTATTGATGACAAAATTAGAGGTTCTATTGCGTTACATTTAGGGAAATCGGTTGGTGAGTTAGGGGATTTTATTGCTAAAGAATCTTCTTTAACGAATAAAGCTTTAAACATTCCAAATCAAAGTACTATTCGTGGTTTAAATCCGGGTTATGCTTTTGGTGAATTAGTGGTTGTTGCAGGATCTCCAGATGCTATTGAAGTGTCTTCCAATAAAATATATGTTTTTCAACGTCCACCAGCAGATTTAAAACCAATTGCTGGAATAGCAACCGTTTCCGAAGGAAATATGGTGTCACACGTACAGTTGTTAGCGCGTAATTTAGGAATTCCGAATGCTGCATTATCCGATGAGAACTTAGAGGATTTAAAACCATTTAGCGGACAAAAAGTGTTTTACGCAGTTTCTAATAAAGGAAATGTGATTATAAAAGCAGAGAAGGATATGTCTGCAGAAGAAGTAGCCCTATTTGCAAAAAAAGAACGTAAAGAAGGAAAAATAGAGGTTCCAGTAGAAAATATTGTTTTAAACGAAACGAAAGTTTTAAATCTACGAAATGTAAATGCTAGTAATTCTGGAAAGATTTGCGGTCCAAAAGCTGCTAATTTAGGACAACTTAAAAACATGTTCCCAGAGCAAGTAGTGGAAGGTTTAGTGATTCCTTTTGGAATTTTTAGAGATCACATGGATCAAGAAATGCCAGAACAAAATCAATCGTATTGGGCGTTTTTAAGTGCTATGTTTAAAGAAGCAGTAGCCATGGAAAACAAGGGTATTGTAGAAGAAGAAATTGAACATTATCAATTGCGCCAGTTAGAAATTTTACGTGCAGCTATAAAACAAATGCCTTTGAAATCGGATTTTATTTCACAAATGGAAAATGATTTTAAATCCGTTTTAGGAAAAGGCTTGGGAGAAATTCCGGTGTTTTTAAGAAGCGATACAAACATGGAAGATTTAAAAGAATTTACAGGAGCAGGTTTAAATCTAACCTTATTTAATGTGGTCGATAAAAATAAAATATTAGAAGGAATTAAAGATGTTTGGGCTTCGCCATATACCGAACGTAGTTTTAAATGGCGACAAAAATATTTATTAAATCCCGAAAATGTATTTCCTTCTATTTTAGTAATTCCTAGTGTAGATGTAGATTATTCTGGAGTTTTAATTACTAAAGGATTGACTTCAGGCAACGATAAAGATTTAACCGTTGCTTTTAGTAGAGGTGCAGGTGGCGCAGTAGATGGACAAGCCGCAGAAACCTATTTATTAAAAGACGAAGGCGGTTCTCAATTGTTAGCGCCTTCTAGAGAGCGTTTTTATAATAGTTTACCAATAACTGGCGGAACGCTTAAAAAGACAGCAACCTTTGCGCAACCTATTTTAAATGCCCAAAACATAAAGGATATTAAACAACTGGCAAAAACAATAAGAGAAACCATGCCAAGAGAAACAGACGCGGCGTATGAAGGTGCATATGATGTGGAGTTAGGCTTTAAGGAGAATAAATTATGGCTATTTCAAATTAGACCTTTTGTAGAAAATAAGAAAGCGCTAAGTTCTTCGTATTTAGAGTCTATCACACCAATAATCGATACTAATAAAGCGATTTCGCTTTCCAATAAAATATAAATGAAAAGAGTAATTTTATTAATCACAGCGGTATTTGTGTTTTCTGCATTTACGACAATAATGGTATATCCGATTGATGGATATGAGTACACAGGAATAAAACGTTTAAAACGATTAGCCCTAATTAAAAGCGGTGAAATTGTGGAAAAACAAACCTTGCCAGCAGGCGCTTTTAAATCCTATTTAGATATAAAACTAAATTTAAAAGACAAAGCCGCAGACAGTTTACATTGCTTTTTTAAGGAAAGTCCAACTTTTCAGAAAGAGATAAGCGATTTGTTTAGAGGTTTAGATAAAAGTTATTCGTTAACGGTTTTAGACATCACCAATTTAAACGAAATTAAATATGCGCATAGAAATGAAACTTCAGGATATCAACCAGGAAGCGTAGGGAAGTTAGCAGTTTTAATTGGTTTGTTTGATCAGCTAGCAAAAATATATCCAGAGGATTTTGACAAACGTATTCAATTATTAAAAACCAAAGTGGTGAAAGCTGGAGTTTGGGGTTTAACCGATGAACACACGATTCCTATTTATAATATAGAAACCAAGAAATTAGTAAAACGTCAAGTGATTGCTAGTGATGAATTTTCATTATTTGAATGGGCAGATCACATGCTTTCTGTTAGTAATAACGGCGCTGCAAGTATTGTTTGGCGTGAAGTATTATTAATGCAAGCGTTTGGTGAGAAATATCCAGAATTAACCGAAGCAGAAGCACTAACGTATTTTAAAACTACAGAAAAAAAGGTGCTTACCGATATAGGAAACGATGTGGTGAATTTGCCATTACGTACCTTAGGAATCACGGCAGATGAATGGCGCTTAGGAAGCTTTTTTACAAGAGGAGCAAACAGCTATGTTGGTGATAAAGGCGGAAGTATTGGAACGCCGCTTGGGGTGATGAAATTTTTAGTGCAATTGGAACAAGGGAATGTTGTAGATGCACAATCTAGTTTAGAAATGAAGCGATTGATGTACATGACAGACAGACGAATTCGGTATGCGCAAGCTCCAGCTTTAAAAGAAGCTGCGGTGTATTTTAAATCGGGTAGTTTGTATAAATGTGATAGAAGTAACGGACAAGAATGTGGGAAATATATGGGGAATATTCAGAATTTCATGAACTCGGTTGCTATTGTAGAGCATCCAGATAATACCACGTATATGGTCGTTTTAATGACTAACGTTTTACGAAAAAACTCTGCAACAGACCACATGAATTTAGCTGCTAATTTAGATAAACTAATTAGGAAATAGTTTGTAAAAGCAATTCCGTTTTTGCTCTAATTTTTTTATTGGTTTCATGAATTAAAATCATTTCTAAAAGCGGTTTATAATTTGCAGTATTCGATTTTTCAATAAGATATAATACTGCAAATTTTAATTTCACATCTTTCCGTTTTAATAATTCATTATAGCATTCTAATTCACTTAAAACCTTAAGGTTTAATTTCTTGATTTTTTCTTCCGAATTGGAATCTAGTAAAATCAATTCCGCTAAAGGAATCAATTCTTTTTTAAGTTGGCTATTTAATATATTATCTAAAAATTCAATGGCATGAAGACGCTGTTCTTCCTTTCCATTTATAATGGTGTTTAAAATAGGATCCACATCGTTTGGTGGATATTTTATTCCTAAAAACCTGAAAATACGCTGTAATTGCCTATCTAAACGTTGCTCTAATACGTGGATTAATCCGTTTCTAGCTTCGTTTTCCTCTTTAGATTCTATTGGTACGGCTTTCTTTTTATACTGCAGTACAATTTGGGTGTGAATTACCGCCAAGGTATTTTGATATAATTGACATTCGTCTAAAATTTTATCTACGATAAAACGGTCTTTAATTTTTAAGTGCGGATATTTCCATTTTAAACGTTTTAATGCTTCAATAGCTTCTACTTTTACAGTATGTTCTGTGTCATTAGTTAGCAGAATTAAAGTCTGGATTGCTTTTTGTGATTGGAATTTTTCAATAGCCAAAATAACATAAGCAGCATCTTCAAAGTCAATCGTTTCTTTTATTATTTTATGGTATAAGACGTCCATTATTGGAGCATTATAAGCATGTAGTGCTTCTACAGCAATTGGTCTCGTTTCTTTTACCGATAAATGTGAAATAATCAAATCTATAAATTCAGAATCTAATGTTTTTGACGCACTAGTTATTGCCGTTTTTACAACTTCTATATCTTTAGAAAGCAGCTGTGTTTTAATGACATTATAATAGCTGCTAATTTTAGCATTTCCGATACTTTCTAAAATAGCTTTTATAGTATTCCTTTTAAAATCTTCATTGGATAATTCTAAATACTTAGTCAGTGCAACTTCTATTTTTTGCTCTAAATTGAATTTATTTTGAAGCGATTGATTGTTTCTTAATTCTAAGGACAAGCCTAGTAATGCGGCATTACTAATGGTATTATCTTCGCTATTGATATATTTTTCAAATAAAACAATGGTATTTTGCGTATAGTTTTTTAATAAATAACGAAAAGCAGAAGTGGTCACATTTTGATCTTTATCTTGAATCATACTTTCCATTTGTGCGGATAAGTTTTCGGTTTTAAGAAAGTATAAATTCTCTATGGCTAAAGCTTTTACTCGAGGCGAAGGATGGTTTAATAGGTTTTTGATGCCTTTAAAAAAGCGTTCGTCTTTTACCTCCAAGGTTTTGGAAAGCATATTCATAATTTGATTTTCGGTTCCGGCATGAAATACTCTTTTTACCGAATCGATAATGGATGTTACTTTAATTTCTTCTTTTACATGCTTTTCTTTTTTGGTGCCAGATATTTCTAGTAAGTCTTTAAATGCAATAATATATTCTTTCCTTAAAAAATAAATAAGTGTCAGCCAAACCACTATTAAAACAATAATAATAACACTGATGTATGTGGAAGAAATAGCTAATCCGTTAATAAAGAAAATTAAAATAAAACCTGCGATTCCTGTGGCAATACTATCTACAACAACATCTGTGAAGGTTTTGGTTTTCTTTTTAATATCTATTGGAATTGGTATCGATAGCAATTCTGTAGAAGCTTTGTTTACCGATTGTTTTAAACTGCCATCTACGATTTTAATAAATACAATAACCCATAATTGTGGTATTAAAAGTAATAGGATAGAACCAATTAGTATTCCTGATGGTAACCATAATAGCGCCTTGCCAACACCAAAAGTTCCTACAATACGCTTGGTTAAAAACAATTGAATAATTAAAGAAATAACACTTAAAGTAGAAAGCCAAAATCCGAAAAAGGAAGTAAGTTCGTCTTGGTTACCTATTAACCGAGAAGCATAATCACTATATTGATAATCCACTAATTTTGCTACCAAAACACTAATACCAAACACCAAGGCTATTAAACTTAAAAGCTTGGATTGTTTTATGAGTTTTAAAGGGGAATCTCCTTTTGGACTACTTCTAAAAGATACTTGAAAAGGGTTTAGTTTAATAACTTCTGTTTTCCAAATAAATCGCGTGATTACAATACAACTTATTAGCAGTAAGGCAGCAACAAAGAGTAAATCTTCGGTGTTAATAAAATTGGTAAGTAAAGAGGTTAAGTAACCACCAAAAATACCACCAGCTATTGCACCAGCACCTATAAAACCAAAAACGCGTTTTGCTTCTCTAACATTATAAACTAGGTTGGCTAAAATCCAGAATTGAGATGCCGTTAGTAAACCAAAAATGGCCACCCAAACATATGGAATGTATAAAAAATAACCAGTAATTAGGTTGAAATTTAAACCAACACCAAATAGAATTAATGAAATTACAGAACCAATTAGTGTTCTGTCTATTATAATATTTAAGGGATGTTTTTCTAATGCTTTATCATAAAAATAGGATCCAATTATTGCTAGAATAGCAGTAAATACATAGCCTAATGGCAATGCATCTGAAGTTAATTCGGATAAAAAAAGCGAATTAATAGTAGGCTTGATTATTAATAATGTAGTGATTAATATAAAAATATTAAACTGAAGGAGAAGTGTCTTGTTTAACTCTTCTTCCCTTAAGTCAAAAACCTTTAAAATATTTCGCTTCAGAAGATTAATTATGGACATCAAGGTGTTTTATGGTATGAAATGGATACGAAACAAAAATAGTTAATATTTATTCTAGTTATTAGTCCGTTAAGGAAAATAATGGAATAGATATTAACTATAAAAATAGAAGTAATAAGGAACTCTTAGTTGGAAGCTAGCTTTGTTCTTTCGTGTTTCTTTAACGCTTTCTCAATTGGGTTTACTAAGCTTCTAATAATTTGTTCGCCATTCGCATCATCTATTAAAGCTACTAGAATATAGCGTCTATTTGGGTCATTTCCCCAAACTAAAATAGAATCCGAATGATAGGTTTGCCAAGAACCAGATTTTCTAAATAATAGCGCTTGCGGAGCAATTTTTTCAATAGAGTTTACAAATTTATGATGTAAATCTGGATTGCCCATGATAGCAAGCATTTGTTTAGAACGCTTGTTATTTACAAGTTTTCCATGCGCTAATAAATAGTAATAACGACAAACTTGATCTACAGTAGCTGCATGACTTAAGTTTTTTAATGGTTCTCTATTTGTATCTCCACCGCCGCCATAACGTTTTCCAACCCATAAACCGCCACCGCAATCTTCGTCATAAAACATGTATTTAGGATCTGTCATTACCGATTCAATTTTCTCATAACCTAATCGATCTATCATTCTTGTCGATGCTGCATTATTCGATTTGCTAATCATTAAACGCATATCCGTTTTAACTTCAGCAGTTTCTTTTAGTTCGCCTTTATCAATAGCGTCCATGGCAGATAATAAAACAGCAATCTTAGGCAAACTTGCTGCATACATCATATATTCGCCATTTACACTCGCGTATCTCACGTGCTCCGGATTGCTTAAATCCACAATACCAACAGACATTTTATTTTGCGAAATTAATTTCTTCCAGCTGGGATTTGCATTTAGCTGGGCTTCTAAATTGTCTTGTAAAGACGCATTTTTAAGAGAAGTTAACGGCACTATTTTAGAATTATCTACTTGAATAGGTAATCCGTTTTGTCCATTAATGAATAGGTTAAGACCTAGAAATAACACAATAAACAATTTTGTTTTCATTTTATTTTTTATACGATTTAAGAATATAGTCAAAGATATTTAATTCGCTCACTACTAAAGTGTTAAAATTTACATTAGGCTTGTATACCTATTATATAGTAAATACGATACTTTTTGCTACTTAGGATCTCTAGAATATGTTAATATTTTAAAATAAAGAATAAAGAAGTCGTCTACCGCTAAACTTTTGGTCTTACCATTTTGAAATTATAGTGTGTTTAGCATGCGATATCTTAAATTTCTATGGTATTAAACGCCATCCATTGTTGTACCGTATGGATCCAATATTTTAAAAAGTCTTCGCTTAAAAATGGATTCGAAAAATCAGAAAAACGTTTTATATGAATCCCATTATAATGTAGCCAAATAGCCAAGCTACCAAAGGGAATCAATCTCTTTTCTTCTTTAGAAAGCGGCGTGATAGATGCATAACCTTCGTAGAAACTTGTTTGTTTCTCTTTAAAAGATGCTTTATCGGGTTCGTTTCTAAAAAGAATCATCAAACTATAGGAAATATCTAAAAATTGCCAACCATTACCACAATTATCAAAATCGAATAAAGTAATTTCTGATGCGTTTTTAATCTTCATATTTTCATGCCAGAAGTCTAAATGAATAGTTCCACTTCTTAATTTGCTGGTATCGGCATTCTCAAATTCTGAAGTAATTCTAGTATTTGCGCGTTTGTAATACTGCATTTCTTCCGAATCTTCTTGGAAGAATTTAGTTGCAGCTTCATAGGCTTCATGTACAAGTGTTTTAGAATTATAATCTATTCTGTTAATTGATTTGTTTAGTGTGAGCTGATGAAATTTAGCCATAGTTTCACCAAGTTGGAAGCAAATTTCTTTGGAAGGATTTCGTATCGATTCTCCTTCCGCATACGAAAACAAAACCGCATAACGTTTCCCTTCAGAAGCTGGTATACTTTGAATATATTGGCCGTTTTTATCTTTTATAGGAAAGGAAACAGAAATAGCATTGGACTTTAAATAGTCTAATAATTTTAACTCTGCTTCAATTTCGTTTGGCGTTCTCCAATCTAAAAAATAAACGCGTAACACATACTTTTTGTCTAAATCGGAAATTAAATAGGTGTGATTTACACCCGTTTTTAAAACGCTACACGTTGTGGAAGCATCTAGATTATAATGAACTTTCACAAATTCGGAAAGATATTCTGGCGAGATTATACTACTAATAGTAGGAGCGTAGTCCATGAATTAAATGGGATGTATTAAATCTATTTTATAACGGAATATTACCATGCTTACGTTTTGGTCGTACCACCTCTTTGTTCTCGAGCATTGCAAAGGCTTTAATTAACTTGCGTCTGGTGTCTTTAGGTAGAATCACTTCATCTATAAATCCGCGTTCGGCAGCGCTATACGGATTCGCAAATAGCTCTGCATATTCAGCTTCTTTTTCTTTCCATTTCGCGTCCTTATCTTCAGCAGCATTAATTTCCTTTTTAAAGATAATTTCGGCGGCACCTTTTGCGCCCATAACTGCAATTTCGGCACTTGGCCAAGCAAAATTCATATCCGATCCTATATGTTTAGAATTCATTACATCATAAGCACCACCATAGGCTTTTCTAGTAATTACCGTAATTCTTGGAACAGTAGCTTCACTAAAAGCATATAAAAGTTTTGCACCATGCACAATAATACCATTCCATTCTTGATCGGTTCCTGGTAAAAAACCAGGTACGTCTTCTAATGTAAGTAACGGAATATTAAAAGCATCGCAAAAACGGACAAAACGAGCCGCTTTTTTAGAACTATTTACATCTAAAACGCCAGCTAAAAACATAGGTTGGTTAGCCACAATACCAATACTTCTTCCGCCTAAACGTGCAAAACCAACTAGAATGTTTTCGGCATAATTTTGATGAATTTCATAAAAAGAATCTTCGTCAATAATTCCAGAAATAACAGCATGCATATCATACGGTTTGTTCGCATTACTAGGAATAATAGTAGATAAACTGTCACGTACTTCCTCTTTTAATTCCAAAGGAAGCAGGGCAGGAGTTTCGGTGTTGTTTTGTGGTAAATAGCTTAATAGTTTTTTGATATCCTCTAAACATTCCACATCATTAGACGATGTTTTATGCGCTACTCCAGATTTAGTAGAATGTGTACTTGCACCACCAAGTTCTTCGCTCGTAACTTCCTCATTCGTTACTGTTTTTACAACATTCGGACCCGTTACAAACATGTAACTAGTATCTTCTACCATAATGGTGAAATCGGTCATTGCAGGAGAATATACTGCGCCTCCAGCACAAGGTCCCATGATTGCAGATATCTGAGGAATAACTCCAGACGATTGTACGTTTTTATAAAAAATGTCGGCATAACCACCAAGAGAACGAACGCCTTCTTGAATACGTGCGCCACCAGAATCGTTTAAGCCAATTAAAGGCGCACCAACTTTAAGTGCTAAATCCATAACCTTACAAATTTTCTCTGCATGTGTTTCCGATAAAGAACCACCAAAAACAGTGAAATCTTGTGCAAATACATAGGTAAGTCGACCATTTACGGTACCATAACCAGTAACCACACCATCACCATAAAACTGTTGTTTTTCCATGCCAAAGTCTTTGGTTCTGTGGGTTACCAAAGCGCCGATTTCTTCAAAAGAACCTTCGTCTAGTAAATACATAACGCGTTCTCTGGCGGTTAGTTTTTTCTTTTCGTGTTGCTTGTCTATTCGTGCTTGTCCGCCACCCAAAAAGGCTTTAGCAAGTTTCTCGTTTAGGTTTTTTATTTTGGATTCCATATTATTTTCAATTTTGTCATTCTGCGCTACGATGCAGAATCTATTTATTTCATTGCGGATTCCGTATCTAGTACGGAATGACAACTGAGATGTTAAATTAATGAGGTAATCTTAATGTTTTTTGATCTTCTATATATTGTTTTACAGCAATTAATGCAGCTATTTTAGCTTCTTCTTC
>JAGPUY010000254.1 GCA_018067265.1 Oceanihabitans sp.
TATATTTTAGACGAACCAAGTATTGGTTTACACCAACGCGATAACGAAAAACTAATAAATTCATTGGTTGCTTTACGTGATGTTGGTAACTCTGTAATTGTTGTAGAGCATGACAAAGACATGATTTTACGCGCAGATCACGTGATTGATATTGGTCCGCATGCAGGAAAACATGGCGGCGAGATTATTAGCCAAGGTACCCCTGAAGAAATTTTAAAACACCATACACTTACTGCAGATTACCTTAATGGGACTAAAACCATCGAAATTCCCAAAACACGCAGAGAAGGTAACGGTAAATTCATGGAGCTTAAAGGTTGTACTGGAAATAACTTAAAAAATGTTTCGGTTAAATTTCCTTTAGGAAAAATGATTGGTGTAACTGGAGTTTCTGGTAGTGGAAAATCTACTTTAATTAATGAAACGCTCTACCCTATTCTTAATGCGTATTATTTTAATGGTGTAAAAAAACCAATGCCCTACAAAAGCATAAAAGGTTTAGAACATATAGATAAAGTAATCGATATTAATCAATCTCCTATTGGTAGAACACCACGTAGTAATCCGGCAACATACACGGGTACTTTTAGTGAAGTACGTAGTTTGTTTGCTAAAATTACCGAAGCCATGATTCGTGGTTATAAACCGGGAAGATTTAGTTTTAATGTAAAAGGAGGACGTTGTGAAACCTGTCAAGGTGGCGGTTTACGTGTTATTGAAATGAATTTCCTTCCAGATGTTTATGTCGAATGTGAAACCTGTCAAGGCAAGCGTTTTAATCGCGAAACCTTAGAGATTCGTTATAAAGGAAAGAATATTAGTGATGTTTTAAACATGACCATTAATGAAGCTGTGGCATTCTTTGAGCATATTCCGAAGATTCATAAAAAACTAAAAACCATTAAAGATGTTGGTTTAGGATATATCACATTAGGACAACAAAGCACCACGCTTTCTGGTGGGGAAGCACAGCGAATTAAATTAGCTACAGAACTAAGCAAACGCGATACCGGAAACACTTTTTATATTTTAGATGAACCTACTACTGGATTGCATTTTGAAGATATTAGAGTGCTAATGATTGTGCTTAACAAACTAGCTAATAAAGGAAATACCGTTTTAATTATTGAACACAATTTAGATGTAATTAAAACCGTAGACCACGTGATAGATATTGGTTATGAAGGCGGAAAAAATGGCGGTGAAATTATAGTAGAAGGTACTCCAGAAAAAGTGGCAAAGCATAAAACCAGCTATACAGCGAAGTTTTTAAAGAAAGAATTGAACTAAAATAAATAGTATCTAGTTTTGTTGGTGTGCTAAAAAAAGAATTAAATTAGCAAGTTGCCGAAAAAACAAAATACTAAAAATAAATATTAGATTAGATGAGAAAAGAACAGCACCATAAAGGTTGGAATGAAAGTAAAACAAATGATTCTTGGGCGATTTTTAAAATCATGGGAGAATTTGTTAATGGTTATGAAAAATTAAGTAGAATTGGACCTTGCGTTTCCATTTTTGGATCTGCAAGAACAAAACCCGAAGATAAATATTACAAGTTAACAGAAAAAGTAGCGCATAAAATTGTAGATCACGGTTATGGTGTAATTACTGGTGGTGGACCAGGAATTATGGAAGCTGGTAACAAAGGTGCGCATCTTGGTGGTGGAACATCTGTTGGTCTAAATATTGAACTACCTTTTGAACAACATGACAATCCGTATATCGATCACGACAAGAGTTTAGATTTCGATTACTTCTTTGTACGTAAAGTAATGTTTGTAAAATATTCCCAAGGATTTGTAGTCATGCCTGGAGGATTTGGAACTTTAGACGAATTGTTTGAAGCAATCACTTTAATACAAACCAATAAGATTGAAAAATTCCCAATAATTCTAGTTGGTACCGATTTCTGGGAAGGTTTAATAGACTGGGTAAAAGCTACTTTATTAGATAAATTTAGCAACATTAGTGCTAAAGATTTAGACCTAATTCACCTTGTAGATACCGAAGATGAAGTAATTAACATTTTAGATGCTTTCTACAAAAAGTCTGGCTTTAGTCCGAACTTCTAAAGTGTTTTGCTCTTAAATAAATAAGATTTCCACTTTCGTGGAAAGGAAGCATGAATAAAAACCTACTACTAGTTTTTCTAAGTATACTAAGTATTAAAGGTGTCTTTGCGTTAGACACCTTTAATCCTATGGTTTATCATTTGCCAAATCCATCAGTACAAATGGTAACCGCTAACTACAACCAGTACATAGATACTTCTTCGCAATCTTTCCAAATAATTCCTGGTTTAACTGCGGCGACGTACAGATTAGATAGTTCGTTTGATTTTATATTCGCATCCGAAAACAGGAAACCTATTTCAGCTACAAATACCAATTTATTTTCTTTAGAAGACACAGGTTTCATTTATTATGAAAAAATTGGCAGAAATATAATTTCTAATACTTTAAATTTACGAACCAACAATCGATCATTCACCAACAAAAAACCAAACATTTTTAACCATTTAGGTCTATTCGTAAAAACGATTCCTTTAAATAATTCAGAAATACGGCGTATAAACGTTTCTAATTTATATAAAGGTTTATATTACAGGACAATTCCTAATTTGAATGTAGAACCATTAAAGTTTGTGAAAGTAAATTGAGAAATAAAAACCTACTTATTGCCCTATTCACTTTAGTGAATTTTTATAGCTTTAGTCAAAACAGTATTGACCTTAAGGCTACTTTTGATGTGGAAAATAAAAAGATAAAAATAGCACAAACTATTCAATATCAAAACACAACAAACAGCACTTTAGAATATATTTATTTAACCGATTGGAGTAATAGTTATTCTACAAAAACGACGCCTTTAGCAAAACGTTTTGCCGAAGAATATAAAAACGATTTTCACTTTGCCAAAAATGAAGATAGAGGTTATACCGTAATTACATCGTTACAACAAGACAACCAAGATGTGACGCATGAAAGACTCAAAGACCAACTGGATATTATTAAAGTAAAACTGAATAGCCCTTTAGCGCCTAACGAAACTTATACACTTCATTTAAATTATTTAGTACAGATACCTAATGCCAAATTTACACGCTATGGTATTTACAACGATAATAACATTACTATAAAGTATTGGTACATTACTCCAGCTATTTATGATGGTGCATGGCAATACTTTAGTAATAAGGATTTAGATGACGCTTATATCCCTAAGGCAGATCACACTTTTGAAATCACATATCCAGAACGTTATATTCTAACTTCAGAATTAAATGAAAT
Source organism: Oceanihabitans sp. (assembly GCA_018067265.1). Taxonomy (GTDB): domain Bacteria; phylum Bacteroidota; class Bacteroidia; order Flavobacteriales; family Flavobacteriaceae; genus Oceanihabitans. The sequence goes on from JAGPUY010000254.1 coordinate 3,294, forward strand.
AGGAAGCACAAAAGAGAACAATACAATTACAACAACCTTAGCAGGAAAGGATCGAATTAACACCAAATTATTCTTATTACAGGAACCAAAATTCAACACGATAGAAACCGATTATTTTAGCGTGGTATCGAGTATTGATGACGAAAATATAGCCCAAGTAGAAAGAGTGATATTAACCGATAAAGTATCAGGCTTTATTACTAAAAACCTTGGGGATTATCCGCATGAGCGTTTATTAGTTTCCAAAACCGATTATAAAAAGAAACCTATCTACGGACTTAACTTATTACCAGACTTTTTTCGTCCTTTTCCAGATAGTTTTCAATACGAATTAAAGCTTTTAAAAACAGTATTATATAATTATTTAGAAAATACACTGCTTATAAACCCGAGAAAAGACCAATGGTTAATTGATGGTTTTCAAATATATTATTTAAAAAAATATGTAGATGAATATTACCCTGAAAAGAAAATTTTTGGAACACTTTCTAAAATTTGGGGAATAAAATCCTTTTATGCTGCACAGCTTAATTTTAATGATCAGTATAATCTTTTATATATGAACATGGCTAGAGGTTGGCAAGACCAACCGCTTACGATGCCAAAAGATTCTTTATTAAAATTCAACAAAAACATAGCGAACCCAAATAAAGCAGCAATTGGTTTAGAATACTTAAATAGCTATGACGAAAACCTCGATTTAAACAAATCGATTCTTGATTTTGTATCTAATCAAAAACTAAAAGCGACATCTACAAAAGATTTTGAAAACTTCATAAAACCAAAAGCGTCTAAAGATATTGATTGGTTTTTTGATGAATACCTTAAGACTTCCAAAAAAATAGATTATTCCATTAAAACGGTAAAAAAAGGTAAAGATTCTATCCGCGTAGTTGTTAAAAACAAAAGCAGAACAAGCATGCCCTCTTCTTTATTTGCTTTACAAAAAGATAGTATTGTATCTAAAACGTGGCTGGTTAGCAACCAACATCTAGATACCATTACTCTTGCAAAAAACAAGGCAACAAAACTGGTTATTAATCAAGACAAGTTAACACCAGAATTAAATAACAGGAATAATACAAAATCCTTAACGGCTTCCTTATTAAATAAACCGTTACAAATTAGACTTTTAAAAGATGTAGAAGATACCAGGTATAATCAGGTATTAATTATGCCCATCTTAGAGTTTAATAATATATATGACGGTATTGTTGTAGGTACAAAAGCATATAATAAAACCATGCTTAAAAAAGACTTAACGTATAAAGTTGCACCGCAATATGGTTTAAAATCGAATTCTATAACTGGATCTGGAAATCTAGTATATCATCAATATAACGCGAGTAATAGAAACTTATTTAAAATACAATATGTGTTAACAGGAAGCTATGATAGTTATGCTCCAGACCTATTTGTAACTTCTATAAAACCATCTATAACGCTTCATTTTAGAGATACTAAAAACTTACGTGCAAATAAAAGAGAGTACTTAAATTTCAGATATGTTAGTATACATAGAGATAAAGATGTCGATAATATTTTATTAGAAGAAGCGAAACCCAATTACAACGTATTTAATGTAAGGTATATAAATAAAAATCCGGGATTAATAGAGCATTCTAGCTGGTTTGCAGATTTTCAAGCGTCACAAACATTTAGCAAAATATCTTTTAATTACGAATACCGAAAACTATATCAAAACAATAGGCAACTAAGCGTACGTTTCTTTGCTGGCGCATTTTTAAAGAATAAAAACGGAGCGAATAGCAATTATTTCAGCTTTGCCTTAGATAGACCAACAGATTACTTATTTGATTATAGCTATTTAGGAAGATCAGAAAGTACAGGACTTTTTAGTCAGGAGTTAATTATTGCAGAAGGAGGATTTAAGTCAAAACTAGAAGTTCCTTATGCTAATCAATGGATGGCAACCGCAAATATTAGCACATCTATTTGGCAATATATTCATGCGTACGGTGATTTGGGAACTTTAAAAAACAAACATCAAAACGCGAAATTTGTTTACGATTCTGGGGTACGCGTAAATCTAGTAGAAGATTATTTTGAAATCTACTTTCCTGTGTATTCCAATCTTGGCTGGGAAATAGCACAACCGCAATACAGTCAAAAAATACGTTTCAAATTCACAGCAGACATACAATCGCTATTAGGATTGTTTAGAAGACGTTGGTATTAATTCGTTTTCCTTCTGAAAACCCAATAGAACAAACACAAAAAGACATCCTAAATACGTATAGCAAAACTACTTAGCAGCATTTCCAATTATTTAAATAATAAGAAAGGCCTTTAATGCTGTTTTTCCCTTTTTATTTATTACATTAATCCATATGAGAATTTTAAATTTTGTAATTATATCCCTTTTTTAGATGGATAAAACGCTAATTATCATCTTATCTAAAACAAAAATACTTTAAAAGATATTCAGCAAAAACCCATATAATCACATTGTTTTCCATATTTGACAAAATAATGGCTATTAAAACAATAATTATATAATTTTTTAAGACTTTGCTATATTGCAAAAACCCTTTATTATTCTTAAATTTGTAACTATATGAAAGCATCTAAAATGACAACAAATCCAGAGGTAATAGAAGACATTTCTTTTAACGATTTTAAAACGGAAGTTTTAAAAGACTACACCATTGCTGTAACTTCCAGAGAGTGCAGTTTATTAGGTCGTCGGGAAGTACTTACGGGAAAAGCGAAATTTGGAATTTTTGGTGATGGTAAAGAAATACCGCAACTTGCTTGGGCTAAAGCTTTTAAAAATGGAGATTTCAGATCTGGTTACTACCGAGATCAAACCTTTATGATGGCAATTGGTGAATTAACCATCCAGCAATTTTTTGCAGGTTTATATGCACATACTGATATTAAACACGATCCAATGTCTGCTGGAAGACAAATGGGAGGACATTTTGCAACCCATAGTTTAGACGAAAACGGAAATTGGAACAATCTTACAAAACAAAAAAATTCTAGTGCAGATATTTCACCTACTGCAGGACAAATGCCTCGTTTACTAGGTTTAGCACAAGCTTCTAAAATTTATAGAAATGTAGATGGAATAGATACTACTAATTTTTCGGATGAAGGAAATGAAGTTGCTTGGGGAACTATTGGTAATGCAAGTACCAGCGAAGGTTTGTTTTTTGAAACTATAAATGCAGCCGGCGTTTTACAAGTACCAATGGTAATGAGTGTTTGGGATGATGAATACGGAATTTCGGTACACGCAAGACACCAAACAACCAAAGAAAATATCTCTGAAATATTAAAAGGATTTCAGCGTGAAAAAGGCACTAACGGTTACGAAATTTTAAGAGTAAAAGGATGGGATTATCCTGCTTTAGTAGATACCTACCAAAAAGCGGCTCAAATTGCAAGAACGAAACATGTTCCTGTTTTAATTCACGTAAATGAATTAACACAACCGCAAGGACATTCTACTTCGGGATCGCATGAGCGTTATAAAGACACCGATCGCCTGAATTGGGAAGCAGATAATGACTGTAACCTTAAAATGCGCGAATGGTTAATTACTAATAACTTTGCGACTAAAGAAGAACTTAGAACCATAGAAAAAAACATAAAAAAGGAAGTCCGTGAAGGTAAAAAAGCTGCCTGGATCGCTTACAATAATCCTATTATTCAAGAACGTACTGAACTTATTGTACTTTTAGAAAACCTGTCTAAATCCAGTGCTAACAAAGCTTTTATCACGAAACTTACCAATGACTTAATTGCAATTGTAGAGCCTATTAGAAAAGATAGTCTTTCTGCTGCAAGAAAAGCGTTACGTTATGTACTTAATGAAACTTCTTCAGAAAAAACACAAGTTTCTAACTGGATAAACACATATATAGATAAAATACAACCCAAATACAGTTCGCATTTACATAGTGAATCTAAACTTTCTGCTTTACAAGTAAAAGAGGTAAAACCTACCTATAACGACGATGCTAAGTTAGTAGACGGACGATTAGTAATTCGAGATAATTTTGACGCCCTTTTTACCAAATACCCAGAAGTTTTAGTTTTTGGTGAAGATGCAGGACATATTGGCGATGTAAACCAAGGTCTGGAAGGAATGCAAGCAAAATATGGAGATTTACGTGTTTCGGATGTTGGAATTCGTGAAGCAACCATTTTAGGTCAAGGAATTGGTATGGCAATGCGTGGTTTAAGACCAATTGCCGAAATACAATACCTAGATTATATTTTATACGCTTTACAAATAATGAGTGATGATTTAGCAACACTGCATTACAGAACTAAAGGTCGCCAAAAAGCACCATTAATTATTCGTACTCGTGGACACAGACTAGAAGGTATTTGGCATTCTGGTTCGCAAATGGGTGGTATTATTAATCTGGTTCGCGGTATCCATGTTTTAGTACCAAGAAACATGACTAAAGCTGCTGGTTTTTACAATACCTTGTTAGAAAGTGATGAACCTGCTTTAATAATAGAATGCCTAAATGGGTATAGACTAAAAGAAAAAATGCCAAATAATATTGGTGCATTCAAAACACCTTTAGGTGTTGTAGAAACGGTTAAAGAAGGAAGTGATATCACTCTAGTTTCTTATGGTTCTACATTAAACATGGTAGTGCAAGCTGCAAAAGAATTAATAGAAGTTGGTATTGATGCCGAAGTGATAGATATTCAATCCTTATTACCTTTTGATCTGAATCATGATATTGTAAAAAGTATAGCCAAAACAAATCGTTTAATGGTTATAGATGAAGATGTTCCTGGAGGAGCTTCTGCTTATATTTTAAACGAAATATTAAACACACAAAATGCATATGAGCATTTAGATAGTAAACCACAAACCTTAACTGCAAAAAGTCATCGTCCTGCTTATGGTACAGATGGTGATTATTTTTCTAAACCATCTCTAGAAGATATTTTTGAAGCTGTCTATAAAGTAATGCATGAGGTTAATCCTAATGATTTTCCAAAATTGAGATAACTTCATCTTTTCAAATCAATTAACAAACCTTTCAATATTTCTTGGAAGGTTTTTTTTATATTTATAGGAAATCAATCGGAAGAACACATGCTAACCAAAACAGATAAAGAACAACTTCGCGGAACCATTTTTAGACACATAGATGGTATAGCAACAGCTACAACCGCTTTTGCGCTTTATAAAAAAGGAGTTTTTGATTTTTTACTGAAGAGCAAAAAAGTTACTATTGAAGAAATCACTTCTCATTTTGAAGCAAATGAAGGCTATCTAAACATTGCATTACGCGTTTTGGCTTCCCAAGGCTGGTTGGTACAACATATAGATAATGCCCCCAATAAAGTTACCTATCAAATAAATGAAAATAGCGAAGAAGCTTTTAAACTAGCTCCTTTATATGAAGATGCGGTAAAGCTGCTCTCCTATTCGGTTACATTCCCAGAAAAACATATTGGTGCAGATGCTTTTATCGCTTTAGAACGTGTTTTTAAAAAGTATCAAAATAACTTCGGTTTACAAGCAGAAAGCGAAATAGAACAACAAGTTTTAAAGCATATTGAAGGTTGTATCGTTGCTCCTATCATTGTAATGTTAGGTGTAAATGGTTTGTTTCATAAATACTTTATGGAAGCTTCCTTTACCGCGGAAGAATATCATAAAGATCCAGAAAGCTTTAAAAAAATATTAGATTTCTTTTCGCATTTAGGTTGGTTTACTAAAAAGAAAAACACCTATCAATTTACAGATCAAGGGCTATTTTTTGCAAAACGAGCAAGCGCATATGGCGTAACCGTTTCTTATCTACCCACTTTTTTACAATTAGACGAATTACTTTTTGGTAATCCTTTAGTGTTAAAAACAAGTACACCAGACGAAACAGAAAAACATGTACACCGAGAAATGAATGTTTGGGGAAGTGGTGGTGCCCATTCTACCTACTTTAAAGTAATAGACCAAGTAATTATTAAACTCTTTAACAAACCTATTGACGAACAACCAAAAGGTATTCTAGATATGGGTTGTGGTAATGGTGCTTTTATAAATCATATTTTTGATGTCATTGAACACCAAACGTTACGTGGTAAACTGCTTGAAGAGCATCCATTATTATTGGTTGGGGCAGATTTTAATCCGGCAGCATTAAAAGTAACTAGAGCTAATTTAATTAAAGCTGATATTTGGGCAAAAGTAATTTGGGGCGATATAGGTAGACCAGATTTATTAGCAAAAGACCTGAAAGAAGATTATAATATTGAACTTAAAGATTTACTGAATGTGCGTACATT
>JAGPUY010000426.1 GCA_018067265.1 Oceanihabitans sp.
TTACAATTATTCATTTTAATATAATTAAAAGCTCGATTGACGTATGCACTTGCTAAGAATGGTTTGTTAGTTGCATTATGGATTACAAAAGTTGTAATATCTACACCTTTTTTGTAGCTCTCAATATTGTAATAGGCAAGACCAAGATTGATTGCAGCAATATGGTGCGTAGAATCAGAGAGTTTATAGGATTTTTGATAATAATTAATAGCACCATAATAGTCTCCAACTAAACTTAGATTCAAACCTAAATTGCTCAATATTGTTACGTTATTTGGTTCAATTTGCAATGCTCTTAAAAAGGTCTGTTCTGCTTTTTTATATTTTCCTTTTTTACTAAATTCTATGGCATCATCATTAATATTCTCTGCTTCTTGAGTTTCAAAAGAAAAACCATTTGCTGTTTTTGATGGAGGAATGTTATTTGGGTTTTGTCTAGCATCTTTACATCTAGAAAAAAATATAATTAGTAAGAAAAAAAATAACAGCTTAAAATAATTCATTGGGAAAATTGTTTACAACTAGTTTATATAGATCCAAATTACATCTTTATACGTCAAAAAGGGGGGAAAGGGATAGGTTCATAATATTGTCTGATTTCTAAAACCTACTCATACCTCAAAGACTCAATAGGATCCAGTTTTGCAGCTTTAAGCGCAGGCATTAAACCAGAAACTACCGCAACTAAAAAGGCAATGGCAAAGGCGCTAAACATAGCAAACCAAGGCGTTGTAAATTGAAAGTCTGCAAGAGTTGCGACTAGTAAACCGATTAAAACACCAAAAATAATTCCTAAAATACCTCCTAATTGTCCAATGATTAAAGCTTCCATAAAAAACTGAAAAGCAATGGTTTTCTTTTTTGCACCTAATGCTTTTCGAACTCCAATTTCGCGTGTTCTTTCGGTAACCGAAACAAAAAGGATATTCATAAGTGCAATAGAAGATCCTAGAATGGTAATAATACTAATGATCCAAGCGGCATATTCTAAATAGATGGTTATTGATCCTATTTTATTAATTAAATCATCACTGCGTTCTAATCCGAAATTATTTTCTTCCACAGGATTTAAACCACGAATGTTTCTAAAGGTCAGTATCGCTTGGTCTTTTGCGCCTTCTAGCATTTCCTTATTTTCTACCATAATACTAATATCATAATTAATATTTGGTAAAGTAAAAATAGAACGTGCGTTTTGAATGGGTATAATCACACGCAAATCTTGGTTGTTTCCAAAAGTAGCGCCTTTAGATTCTAGCGTACCAATTACCGTAAATTTTACACCTCTAACGCTAATGGTTTTACCAATTGGATTCACGTTTTCAAATAAGGCTTTATTTAAATCGCTACCAATAATACAAAGGTTGCTATTGTTTTTTACATCAAAGTAATTGAGTTCTCTTCCCGCATCTAGTTTTAAGCCAGAATTTTGTATAAAATGCTCGTTGGCACCAATAATAGTAACCTCTGGATCTGTTTTGTTACTTTCATATTTTACCTCAGCACCACGCGTTCCAGTAAAAGAAAGAGACGTTTTTGTACCAGGAAATTCATAATTCTCTTCAAATTCCTTTACGTTTCTATAGCTAATTATTGGGTTGACTTTTCGTTCTTCACCACGACCTCTACGTTGCGTGGTAAACTCATAGCGCTGTAGGTTAAAGGTGTTAGAACCCATAGATGAAAAATCACTGGAGATGGTATTCTCAAGCGCAGAAACCGCACTTAAAATACCAACAAGCGCAGTAATACCAATGGCGATAATTAAAACGGTTAAAATAGTACGTAGTAATTGACTTTTAATAGAATCGAAAGCAATATTTATATTTTCTCTAACTAATCCAAACATGGTTTGTGGTGGTTGTTTTTTTATAAGACTACTAAAACAGGATAAAGTTACTACAAATACCAACTAAACTTCAAAATAATTATGCTTTATATTAAAATTGATTTGGTATAATTATGATGCTCTTTAAAAATTATGATATTTTTGCGTTAGTTAAGTGTCACACAGAGCACAGTTGAAGTGTCTTTGTGTGTTATTTTTTCCTGTTTTATAAGTTTAATTAAAAAGAGATTCCTGCTTTCGCAGGAAGTATTATGGCACAAAAACCAAGCATTCCTAAAGGTACCAGAGATTTTAATCCAGAGCAAGTAGCAAAACGTAATTATATTTTTAATGTAATTAAAACGAATTTTGAACGATTCGGATTTCAACCTATTGAAACACCAAGTTTTGAAAACTCAGATACCTTGATGGGAAAGTATGGGGAAGAAGGTGACCGACTTATTTTTAAAATTTTGAATTCTGGAGATTATTTATCTAAAGTAGAGGAGGCGCTTTATACGAGTAAAGATGCTACTAAAATGACTTCTAGAATCTCCGAAAAAGCCCTTCGTTACGATCTTACCGTACCTTTTGCGAGATACGTGGTGCAACACCAAAACGAAATTGAATTCCCTTTTAAGAGGTATCAAATACAACCAGTTTGGCGTGCAGATAGACCACAAAAAGGAAGATTTAGAGAGTTTTTTCAATGTGATGCAGATGTGGTTGGTTCGAAATCTTTATTTCAAGAAATAGAATTTATACAATTATATGACGCTGTTTTTTCTGCTTTAAAACTAGAAGGCGTTACGATTAAAATTAATAACCGAAAAATCCTTTCTGGTATTGCTGAAGTTATTGGTGCTAGCGATAAACTAATTGATTTTACGGTTGCTTTAGATAAACTAGATAAAATAGGAGAGGAGAAGGTAAAAGAAGAAATGCTAGGTAAAGGTATTGCGCAAAGCGGCATTGCTAAATTACAGCCTTTGTTTACACTTTCGGGAGATTTTGAAAGTCAGATAGAAAGTTTAAAAGGAATTTTAAATACTTCCGAAGAAGGAATAAAAGGTATTGAAGAATTAGAGTTTATAAATAGAGGCATTACTGCTTTAGGTTTAACGACAGCCAAATTACAACTAGATGTTACTTTGGCGCGTGGTTTAAATTATTATACTGGAGCCATTTTTGAAGTGTCTGCACCAGAAAACGTGAAAATGGGTTCTATTGGTGGTGGCGGACGCTATGATGATCTTACCGGAATTTTTGGAATGAAAGATGTGAGTGGTGTTGGTATTAGCTTCGGATTAGATAGAATTTATCTGGTTTTAGAAGAACTAGGGTTATTTCCGGAAACGGTAAGTAAGTCTGTAGATGTACTCTTTATTAATTTTGGGGATGACGAAGCTTTATTCTGCTTAAAAGCAATAAAAGCATTAAGAAAGCAAGGTGTAAATGCCGAATTATATCCGGATGCAGCAAAAATGAAAAAGCAAATGAATCATGCGAATAAACGTAATATTCCGTTTGTAGTATTAGTCGGTGAGCAGGAAATGCAAGCCAATAGTTATACTTTAAAAAACATGCAATCGGAATCTGGAGAGCAGTTAAAACTTAATCTGGAAGATTTAATAGCGTATATACATACGGTTTCTTAATTTCAGTATTAAAAAAGAAACAAAATAAAAAACCCGAAACAGTAATGTTTCGGGTTTTTTAATGCGTAATAAATATCTGAATTATCTTACAGATACTTTTTTAGAGATGTTTCCTAAATCTGTAGTTACCATTAAAATGTAATTTCCAGCACTTAAGTTGTTTGTTTGAATTACGGCTTGATCTATTGCGTTTATAGTATTAAAGGCTGTTATTTGTTGTCCAGAAAGACTATATATTTTTACCGATTTAATCTTTTGATTCCCTATGTTTTTAATAGAAATACTTTTTATGTTGTTGTAATAATGTAATTCCATAACCGAATTATCTGCAACCTCTTCTATACCTAATTCGTGATCGTTTGTACCTTCAGTATTCCCTGCATTAACTTCTTCTGCATTGTTATTAGAAAACTTTAGCTCAAAACGAGTTAGGTATTCACCAGCAGGTAAATCTATAGAAAAGCTTGAAGTTTCTTTAATATTATAAAATATATTTGTTTCTGTATCTAAAACACCAATTTGTAAATCTTCAGGAACATT